>JAUQXC010000160.1 GCA_030834825.1 Thermoflexales bacterium | reverse complement strand
GAAGACCTTCCACAAATTTGCCCGGTCGGGTACCGTGCGCCAGCGATAATGCAAAATCGATTCCGCGCGATGGCCCAAATCTTCCAGCATCTCGCCGACGCCTCGCTCGTAACTGAAGCCCATCATCACAAAACGCTTGTGGCAAGACTCGGTGTTCTCACAAGCGGGGGCATTGCACCAGAATGCGCCACGTCCCGCCATGCGTGATTCATAGAAACCAAAGCCCGGGGCGCCAAAGAACCACACTTCGTCACAGTCGCCTTGTTCCACCCGCTGGAGCAGTCGCAATTCATTTAGAACACGGCCATAGTCCATCCAATCGGGCGCATGATAGCGGCCAGTGCGGAGCGCCTGTAAATATGACGCGCCATCGTAGACGAACTGGTCTTCTTTGACTGGAAAGTGATCAAGTGTGATGCGCTCGACGACTTGATACTTCACTAATCCACCGCTGCACTCCTCCACATCGGCGAGGTAGCCGGCCAACAAATCATCCACGCGGTTCCAGTGCGCCGTTTCGGGCGCCTGCGAAAGTCGCTGACCCGTCTGTCGATCCCAGACAGGATCGAAAACCACGACCAGTACCCGTGGCGAGAGAACCTGTACCGGTTCCGTCGTATTGTTCACGGTCAGCGTCACGGCACGCGAGCCGGGCACGGGTGAATTTCCCGGACGACCAAACCAAGTGGACAACCAGTTCAAGAGAGACTGAAGGAACGAATTGGTGGGCATCAAATTCCTCCTTATCCTGGGCCTGCTCTTCCCTAATTCAACCGTGCCCGCTGTTGCTCCAGCCAATCGAGTAGAGGGAGCGGTCGCCCGTTCCCTCTCTCACACCGCCGGACATGTGGGTCTGCCCGTAAGAGACCTGCGCTCTCGAGTCATGGCCCAGGCTGGGCGTACGCCAAATTTGTAAGCCGCTGCGTCTATTCGACCGTGACCGATTTAGCCAGATTCCGGGGCTGATCGACATCCGCGCCGCGCCGCACGGCAATGTAGTACGCCAGCATTTGCAGCGGAATCGAGAGCACTACCGGCAGCAGCAGTGGCGGCACCGGCGGGACATAGATCACGTGATCGGCTTTGCGCTTAATCGCCAGATCGCCTTCGGTGGCTACCGCGATCACGATGGCATTGCGTGCCTTGGCCTGCTCGATCTGGCTGATCATCTTGTCGTACACGGCATCCTTCGGCGCCAGGCAGACCACCGGCATGTTCTCGTCGATCAGCGCGATGGGACCGTGCTTCATCTCGCCCGCCGCATAACCTTCCGCGTGAATGTACGAGATCTCCTTCAACTTCAACGCGCCTTCCAACGCGATGGGGTAATTGATGCCGCGGCCCAGGAACAGGAAGTTGGTGTAACGCTGAAACTCATTCGCCAGGTGTTCGACTTCGCCGGCCCGATCGAACATGTGCCCGATCAGATCCGGCAGCCGCGCCAGGTCATCCACCAGGTGCCGCACATGCACCGGATCGAGCACGCCGCGCAGCTGCGCCAGATACAGGCCCAGCATGTACATATCCACCTGTGAGCCGGTGAAGGTCTTGGTGGAGGCCACGCCGATCTCAGGTCCCGCGTGAATCAAGATCGCACCGTCGCTCACGCGGTGCGCCTGCGAACCGATCACGTTGGTGATGGTCCACAAGGGGCAGCCCGCCGCGTCGGCCTGCTCCATCGCCGCCAGCGTATCCACCGTCTCGCCGCTCTGCGTAATCGTCAGCAACGCCACAGTGGGATCGATCACCGGGTTGCGATAGCGGAACTCTGACGCAATGTCCACTTCCACCGGGATGCGCGCCAGTTGTTCGATCATGTAACGGCCCACCAGTCCCGCATGATAGGATGTACCACAGGCCGCAATTACGATCCGGCTGATCGCCCTGGCGCTTTGCGCGGTCAGATTCATTTCCGGCAATTCGATCACGCCCCGTTCGAAATCGGCGCGCCCGCGAATCGTGTCCGTCAACGAACGGCCCTGCTCGAAGATCTCTTTCTGCATGAAGTGGCGATACTCGCCCTTGGCGGCCGAAGCCGGATCGTACGAGATCGTGTGCACCGACGCTTCGACCCGTTCGCCGTCGTCGAGCGAGATGATCTGATAGCCATCCTTCAACACGATCGCCATCTGCCGCGATTCGAGGAAAATCACCTTGCGCGTGTAATCCAGAATGGCGGGCATGTCCGAGGCCAGGAACATTTCACCGTCGCCCAAACCGATCGTCACGCCGCCCGCATTTCCGATCCGGGCCGCGATCAAGCGATCGGGCTGGCATTTATTCATGAGCACCACGGCCTGCGATCCCTGCAAGCGGCCCAGGGCCTGACGGGCGGCCTCTTCAAAGCCCAGGCCGTCGCGCATATTCTGCTCCACCAAATGCACGATCGTTTCGGTGTCCGTCTCGCTGCGAAAGGTGTGACCCTGCGCTTGCAGGTCGCCGCGCAGTTCGAGGAAATTTTCGACGATGCCGTTGTGGATCACCACGAGGTCGCCCGTACAATCGAGATGGGGATGAGCGTTGATCTGATTCGCCTGGCCATGGGTGGCCCAGCGGGTATGGCCGATGCCGATCGAGCCGGTGAGGGGCTGCGTCGAAAGCAGATCGCGCAGCGCATCCAGCTTGCCCGCCTCGCGCCGCACTTCGATGTGATCTTTGTGGATCACCGCAATTCCGGCCGAATCGTAACCACGATATTCCAGCCGCTTCAAACCGTCGTAGACAATGGGCGTCGCATCGCGCACGCCGACATAACCAACAATGCCGCACATAGTAGGGAACCCTCCTGTTGGGGAATAATGATTAGTGCTCAGTCATCAGTTATCAGTATTCAGTCAAGCACCATAACAGCAGCTGTTACTGAAAACTATGAACTGACAACTGACTACTGTTCGTGCCACCTCGCCGCGTTTTGTGCGCGAATCGCTTCACGTCTTTGTCGCGGCGCTTGCTGCTTCAGGAGGGAAAAGATAAGGGTGTGACCACCCTGACGGCATCCGCTGATTCCTCGATTTTCTGGTCTCAAGTGATCAACTAAACCATTAGCGCTGCCCTGCGGCAGGAACCGTCACCTCGTTAACTCACGCACCGCTGTCATTGCGAGGAGCGTTGTATGCGACGAAGCAATCTCTTACTCGAAAGCGGGATTGCTCCGCAAACAGCGCTCGCAATGACGTCAGCCAGCGAGCCCATGCGCTGTCTTTCCCATATGATTTTGGCCAATCACCTCCTGTCTCGAAGACCTGTCCGGTAGACCATCACCGCTCTGGCACTTCCCAGATCAGGTAGCCACCTGACAGGTATTGTACTCGATTCTGGTTTGCGCTCCATTGAAAGGATCAAGGGAATCTCGTTCGGGCGCGTCAGGATTGTGTCAAAGCCCTAAAATTCAGACGAGATCGCCAGGTACACACTGCGGATCGTTTTAGGATCGCCCTTGAACTTCTTGCCGTTCGACCGATTCGCCAGCGTTTGCAACAATTGTTCGTTGGCATCATCCCCGTAAGCAATGGTGAACAATTTGATGCCGCCCGGTTGATCGCCGGAGGGCAAGCGGCTCAATAAATCGGCCTCGCTGGGTCCGCCGCCGATGTCGTTCTTGCCATCCGTCAACAGCACAATGCCATACAGCCGATTCTCACCGGCGGCCTCGTCTTGCGCCTTGATCTGCTCCATTTCATCCAATGCACGGATCACGACTTCGTGCAGCGCCGTGCCGCCACCTGCGTACAAGCCGCTGACGGTTTGCTTCAATTGTTCGCGCACATCGCCAACGCGCCCCGAGGGAACAAGCGGCATAATCTCATCGGAGAAGCTGTACACCAACACCCGCTCGTTCGGCTCCATGTTATCCAGAAAACTCAAAGCGCCATCGACCGCGCCCTTGATCTTTTCGCCGCCCATACTGCCAGAGGTATCGACGATGACCAGCACGGTGGCCTGCTTCTTGACCTGATAAAACACATCCAGAATGTGCGCCACGACTTCATCCGACGGATACTCCAGTTCCGGCAAATTTCTGGCATTGAAAGTGGTCAGCGCGCCATGTTCCAGATCGACCGGCGCCGTCAGCGCAAGCGTGAGATCGGCCGGCCGCAGGCCGGTGGCAATCGCCTTCGCCTGATTGGCCGGATCGAGCAGGTATGTTTGGAAGAGTTGCGCGGCCTCGCGCTGTTCGTCGCTCACCCAGTCGGCATTGTCCAGAATGCAATAAGGATGATTCGTCCAGAACGTCGCGTCGGCCGGTACGATAAACACCAGGGGAAAGCGCAGCTCATCGGCATGTTTGAGATTCCACTTCACCACATCGGCTTCAAACGCGGTGATGGCATGCAGATAATTCGGGCCGCGCGCCGTCATCCGCTCGAACAGATCCGTTGAAAGCCGGCCATAATGGTAAACGCTCTGTTCCAACGCCCGCACATTGGAGATGACCGGCGCGCTTTTCACCTGTGCGGGCGTCAGCCCGCTGCGCTCACCGGCCGCCGAATAGACCGCCGCCACCATCGTCAACAAACCTGAGTTGGCGTAGGCAGGATGACCATGCCCAAACTTGAACGTTCCCCATTCGGGATGCCCCACCGCGGCCCAACCTTGTGGGTCGGCGGCCAGCTGCGCAATGTCGCTCAACTTGATCGGCTTATCCGGCCAACCCAGCGCCTCAGCCATCGGCTTCCACATCGCCACGCCAAAGGGTTCGCTGGTTAAGGCCGGGCAAGCCGCTTTAATCAACGGTTGGTTATACTGATCTTTCCACTTCTGATTGAGTTGATTGATCCACACATCGGTGCCGGGGCTATACACGACCGGCCTGGAGCTGCCTGCCAGGATATTATCCAGGCCGGTGCCTGATCCGCCGTGGACCACCGACACCACGATCGTCTGTCCCTGGCTCGTTTTCACGCCTGACGCATTGAAGTCCTGCACCATCGCATTCAGCCAGTCTTCTTTGGTGTTGGATGATTCAATTTTGACTTCAATCGATCCGGGTGGCAGCGCAGTGACACCCCCGGCTGGAACAGTGACTGGATTAAGGATTGCGGTGGAATTAGAAGTGCTCCGCAGGATCAGGCCGAAGGCGACGACGATGATGGCGATAGCGATCACGAACACGAAAATGATCTGCGAACGATTGGAATTCATGGCAGCCTCCCGCAGGATTGAATCAGGACAAGCGCCTGGCTTGTCCTACAGGTACTTTTCAATTGACCAGCCGCCAGCCCGCATCACGTCGAGCGGAATCTGTTCATCTGTGGGCTTGATCGTTAACGCATTGCGTCCGGTCAATGCGTCGAGCACGTCGCCCATGGCATCGGCCAACGCCACCGGCCGCTCGAGCAGCTGCGCGATCCGCAGCGGTGAGACGTCGTCCAGCGCCACGCCGCGTGGGTGATCGAACATGATGCGCGGCAGCACGATCACTTCGCCCAACGCGCGCCCCTTCAGTTGATTGATGACATCGTCGCCCATCAACAGGCCGGATACCACGATCGTCTCGCCCAGCCGCTCGTTGACTATCGGTGCGACATCCACCGGCAGGCCGCTGAGCCGCGCGAACTCTTTGCCCACCTTCGTCAGGGTGGGTGCAAACAGCCTGCCCGTGACCAGCGTGGCGCTTTTGTAGCGCGATCGGATACGCTGCTGTCCGGCGGGCTTCTTGCTCTTAAGCTCGCGCTTCACGGCCTGCCAGTCGTCCAAGAAGTTCCGCACCATCCCCTGCCCGTTTTCTTCCAGCGCCAACCCATCGTTGTGTGATTTGGGTGGCACTTCTTCATCAAGTTGCAGATACCATTCATCGGTGAGATAGACGAAGCGCACGCCAAACTTCGACAAGTATTCCCGCTGATAGCCCCGCACTTCGTCGACGATGACGCGCATCTCCGCCTTGGTCAGCGGGCGGCGATCATATTTGTGGTGCTTCGTCAAGCCGACCGGCACCACGCACACGGATGAGACGTGCGGCCACAAGGTCGCCAGATCGCGGATTGATTGGCCCAGATAAGGTCCATCATTCAGACCGGGCGTAATCACCAACTGGGTATGAACTTCAATGTCATGATCCGCCAGCCAGCGAAGTTGTTCCAGCACGTCGGGCGCGGTGGGATTCCGCAGACAGGCGCGGCGGATGCGTAGATCGGTGGCGTGCACCGAAACATACAACGGCGAGAGGAATTGATCGGCAATGCGCTGCCAATCGTGATCGGAGAGATTGGTCAGGGTGACGAAGTGGCCGTGCAGGAACGAGTAGCGATAATCGTCGTCTTTAACGTACAGGGCTCGCCGCATGCGATTGGGCATTTGCAACACAAAGCAAAACGGGCACAGGTTGTTGCAGCGCCGGATGTCGATGTCGAATGTGGGATGCTCGAACTCGATGCCGAGCGTCTGATTGTAAGCGCGCCCGCCTTTGCAGGTCAGGAGCATGCCGTTGCGCCGGATTTTCAACTCAATCCATTCGTCGGCGGCATAGAACTGCACGTCGATGACATCTTCGACCAGGTGACCGTTGACTTCGATAATTTCATCGCCGACCTGCAGGCCAAGCTCGGACGCAAAACTCTCCGGCTCGATGGCTGCGACGAGGCCCCCGCGGTGTAGAGTATCCACGTTCACTTCACCTGTGGCGCAAACTTGACGTACTTTGCCGTGGCTTTATCCAGATCCTCATATAGGCCACGCTGCTCCGGTGGCAACAGCGCGGCAAGTTGATACATCGCTTCGTCCGTCATCTGCTTGAGCATCTCCGTCGTCACCCGCTCGCCGCCGGGATCGAGATAGAACGGTTGGCCGAAGCGATACGTGACCTGGGTCTTCTTCATCTTCCAATAGTTGTGCTTGAAGGCCGGCGTGCCGCTGATGCCGACCGGCACAATAGGGACCTTGGCGCGATAGGCGACGAAGGCGATCCCTTCGTGTGCTTCCCCCAGGCCGCCCGTCTCGCTGCGATGCCCTTCAGGCGCAATGAGCACGGCCAAACCCGCCTCCAGCGCATCCAGGATGCGGCGTAAAGCCTGTAGATCAGCCGCACCCCGGTTGACGGGGATCGAGTCAAAGGCACGCAATAGCGGGCCGATGATTTTGTCTTCGTAGGCTTCGATCTTGGCCATGGACACCAGCGCGCGCGGCATGAGGCCCGTGAGAATGACCGGATCAAGAAAAGCGATATGATTGATCATCATGATGGCCGGGCCGTGGCGCGGGATGTTGGCCCAACCCTGCTTCTCCACGTCAAGCCACAACCACATGCCAAAGCGCAAGCCGGTGAACAGCACGCGCCCCGGCCAGCGCAAGCGATAGTTCTGATAAAAGAGTTTGTCTTTGCTGCGCCGGCGAGTCATCACAGACGGTTGCGGATTCATGCCTACGGCTCCTGGACGATAAGGTCTTCAACCTGGGCGATCACTTCTTCGATGCTTAAGCCGGTCGAGTCGATGATCACGGCATCCGGCGCGGCTTTCAACGGTGCGGTGGCGCGGCGGCTGTCGATCGCGTCACGGCTTTTCACGTTGGCCAAAATATCTTCATAGGTCTGTGATCGATCGCCCCGAGCCTGCACTTCCGCGTAGCGCCGCCAGGCCCGTTCCTCGGCCGAAGCATCCAGATAAATCTTCAAGGGCGCCTCTGGCAGCACCACCGTGCCGATATCGCGTCCGACCATGACCACGTTACCCCGCAGGCCGATGCGGCGCTGTTGAGCTGTGAGGGCCGATCGGACGCCGGGATAAACCGAAACCGGTGACACGTGGGCGTCCACTTCCGGTGAACGAATCGCCCAGGTCACATCCACGCCGTCGCACAGCACATCGTATTGGCGGCCATCGGTCTGCGAAGGTGGCTTCACGTCGATCGACAGTGACTCAGTCAATTTCGTCACGGCAGCTTCCTGGGAAATGTCCAGGCCTTGCTCGAGTGCAGCCCAGGTTACCGCGCGATACATGACACCGGTGTCAAAGTAGAGATAGTCCAACTTGCGGGCCAGCCCGGCGCCGATGGTGCTTTTGCCCGAAGCCGCCGGGCCGTCGATTGCAATGATGGTCGGTTTCATGCTCCATCCGTTCGAAAGAGTACCGCGATTCTACCCGAACGGTGGGGACTTGTCCACGCGGAACGCGCGCCGAGGCTGTCAGGTTCGATCAACCCGCATACTTGAACCCGGTTTCTTTCAAAGTCAGTGGAACGCCTTCGCGGTTGAGGCCCGCTTCGACAACTTCCGCCACAAACAAGATGTGATCGCCGGTTGGCAGGCTGGAAGTAACTTTGCATTCGACCCAACCCAGTGCATTTTCAAGGAGCGGACTGCCCGTTGCCGGGCCAGGCTGCCAGGCGACTTCTGTGATCTTTTCCGGATGTTTGCGAAAGGTGCGGCCCAAGCTGCCCGCCAACTCACGTTGACCGCTTTCGTACAGATTGAGTGCAAACGTGCCGCTGGCCTCAATCACTTGCCGACTGTGACTGTCGGCTTCCACAGCTAAGGCCAGCAGAGGCGGATCGAACGAGCACTGTGTCAACCAGTTCACAGTCATGACACCGACGTCATCACCCTGTTTGGTAGTGGCGGCATACAGGCCATAGGTGAAGAGACGCAGTACGGTTTTCTTGAGCGCGTTATCCATCGCATGCCCCCTTCGGATTTATTGCACTGTGATTGTACCCCATCGAGATGAGCCGTCACTTGTCAAAGGCACATCCAGCTGCATGGTAGAATGAGGCCATGCTGCTCCATGAGATACTCTGCTTACTGTTCAGCCTGGGCCTCCTTGCCCTCACGGCTTGCGCTTCGCCCCCACCCGGCACGCCACTCGCAACACGATCGGCCACCTTGGCCTCTAGCGCTGCGACGACATCAAACAGCCCGGCCGGCACGGAGACGCCTAAACCGATTACGTGCGCCGATCTGGAATCGGCCTGGGCTGTAAACGACTGGGCCACCGTGCTGGACGTTCTGCACCAACTACGGCCAAGCCAAGCCGGCTTGTGGCGTGCCAACTTGACGCCGAAGCCCGCGTTAGGCAGCCTGCCGCTCAACGCTCGGCCATAGAGCGCGTGTTACCATTTTGATGGGGCAATGCCCAGGAGAAAATCAAGCATGGCCGTTCGCATTGATGTCTGGTCCGACTTCGTTTGACCGTGGTGCTTCCTGGTTTCCTCCAGTCTGGAGAACCTCAAGCAAACGCATGACGTGGAAGTCGTGTGGCATTCGTATGAACTACGCCCCAAAGGTTCGCCACCCATGCCACCAGAGTATCTGGCGCGCATCAAATCAACCGAACCACGCTTGCTTAAAATAGCGCGCGAGCAATACGGCCTGGAGTTAAATCGCGGCCCATTGGGCGTCTCCAGCCGAGCGGCCTTGGTCGGCACAAAAGTTGCGGAGGCCCAGGGTAAAGGCCTGCAGTATCACGACGCGGTGTTTCGCGCCTATTGGCAGCGAGCGAACAATATTGGCGATGTGGACGTGTTGCTTGAAATCGCGCAATCGATCGGGTTGGAACGTGAGGCGTTTCGGGCAGCGTTACAAGACGCGCAATACGAGGCACAAGTCGAGGCAGACATCGAAGAAGCATACCACTACGGACTAACCGGCGTCCCCGCGTTGATCTTTGGCAGCCGGTACCTGGTTTCCGGAGCACAGCCCTACGAGGTCCTGCGGCAGGTCGTCGAAAAGATCGAAGCCGCAGAACCGGAGGCGTGAAAGCCACGTCCTTCAACGAAAACACATCACACAAAGGCTTGTTGTAACAGATCGCCAATTTGCCGGGCGGCCTTTTCTCCAGCGCGCTGCTTAATCAGTCCTTCTTTTGCGACGCCGCGAATCGATACTTGCGATGAACCTTCTGAGAGCGGCACTACTTCGACGGTGACAATAGCGGGGTTCATATTCATAAAGCCCGAGCCGATGACGGCTGCCAGAGTTGGCACTGTAGCCGAGGTATCCGTCTCTTCCAAGAGAGTTCCCTTTTCGCTTAACAGGCTAAAGGCCTTCTGTAACACGTCGCGGGGAACCGCCTTTATCTCGATCTTGAGCTCGAAGGTATTCTTCGGCAGCAATCGACCCATCAGGCCGGCTCCGGCCTTTCCACCGAGGCCGCCCGTCATCCCGCCAATCTTCGCGAGTTCGCGCGCCAGGATCTCATCTTCCGATTCAGGCATTTCTTCTTCGTCTATCTCTTAACGCGATCTTGACCGCGAGGTCCTGGGAGGTCGGGTGCTGCTCGGTCGCTTGGGATTCTTGGCGCCCCGCGCCTCCCGCGGGCCTCGCACACCCGTCGTACCCCTTCCCGTTCGGGTATTCGGCGATCGCTTGGTTGCGCTGGGAGCGATCAAGCCCAGCAGCAGCTTGATCTCCGACGCCGAGAGATGCCGCCACTCGCCCACTTTCAAGGTCGTCAGGCGAATGGGTCCAACGCGCACACGCTGCAAGTACTTCACGCGATGGCCCAGCATCCCGGCCACTTCGCGAATCTGTCGCTTGCGGCCTTCATGCATGATGATGCGCAACCACGTTTGTCCGCGTCCCGCATCGACAACGTCGACTCGGGCGGGCGCAGTCTGTTGCCCTTCCAACAGCACCCCATGCCGCCACGCCTTGAGCGTGCCGGCGCTCGGCTCACCTTCCACCAGCACGCGATATTCTTTCTCATGCTCGTAGCGCGGATGCGTCAACGCGTTGGCGAGATCGCCATCGTTGGTCAACAGCACCAACCCCTCGCTATCGGCATCCAGACGACCGACGGGATAGAGATGTCCCTCGATCGGGATCAGATCACGCACGGTCTGGCGGCCAAATTCATCGGAGTTGGTCGTCACGACTCCGATTGGCTTGTTGAGTGCGAGATAGATCCGGTTGCTCTCGAAATGCACGCGCTTGCCATCCACCTTGATCACGTCGCGGACCGGATCGGCCTTGGCGCCTAGTTCGGCAACTTTGCCATTGACGGTGACACGCTGTTCGGTCAGATATTCCTCACACGCACGGCGCGATCCATAACCCGCCTGTGCCAGTAGTTTTTGAATGCGTTCTTCAGTCACGGTGACTCCTGTCTTGAATGTAGGGCAAGTCAATGACCTGCCTGTGCGAGTTGGCAACACGTGCAGTGCTCCTGCTCGCGCTACGGTTTATACACTTTCGCCATTTTGATGCGCTTGCCCAAAGCGGGATGCGAGTGCAACAAGAATTCTTCCCACGGTTCCGGATCGACTTCGCCCAGGTTCTGATTTGCCAGTCGCGTCATGGCCCCGATAAAGGCCTGTGGATTGTGCGTTGCTTGCAAGGCATAGGCATCGGCTTTGCGCTCGCGCCAGCGCGAGAAAGCATTGCCTAACGGCAGGGTGATCAAGCCGAAGAGACCCAGCACCAATATGAACAGCGGCAGACTCGCCGGATCGGCCGGGCTGCTGTAGCCAAACGTCACCACGCCCCAGTTCATCACCACCGAGGCGATCCACAAACCGATGACGGTCGAAGCTGTCTCGACGACGATGCCGCTGGCGATATCTTTGTTGACGTGATGGCCCAACTCGTGCGCCAGAACCGTCTCAATCTCGTCAGCGCTGAACTCGTTGAGCAGCGTATCGCCCAACACGATGCGGCGCGTGTTGCCCAGGCCCATCAGCGCCGCGTTGGCAGCTTTGGTGCGGCGGCTCAGGTCAAACTTGTAGACGCCGCGCACCTAGGTGTGCGCTCGCTCGGCCAGGCGCATCAAGCGGCCGGCGAGCTCCGCGTACTCCTCACCCAGCGGCGCCACCTTGTAAAAGATCGGCGCCAGATGAGCTAGCACCACCGTGAACAAGAGCAGGATCGCCGCCGACCATAACCACCAGGTCTCCGGCGCAGCACGCAGCGCCGCGTAGATCACTTCGCTGACGATGAAGCCGAAGATGCCGCCAATCAAAAGCGACTTGAGCTGATCGCTGATCCAGCCGCCCATCGTTTGCGTGGACAACTCGAAGCGATGCGGCAGCACAAAGCCGGAATAGTACGACAACGGCAGATCGATTACGTAGAGACCCGCCGCGAACACGAACGCCACGCCGGCCACCAGAAACCAATCCGCTGTGGAGCTGGCCGCCAACGCGTTCTTTACCGCGAGCGACCAGCCGAAGATCAACCACGCAATGACGTACACGCCGCCCAGTGCCAGATCGACGAAGAATAACTTACGCTTGATCCGCGCGTACCGCTTGGCCTTCTTTTGACGTTCAGGATCCAAGCTCGCTTCGGACATACTTGTCTCAGCCCCTAACGCTTTCCCCGAATAACCGCACGGCCCTCACTATACCAGCTTCCGGGCGGATCTGCTGGCTAAGCTGAGCTACACGTTGTTGCGCGGGCACAGCGGTCTTGCTGTAAAAGTATAGCAGACTCGCCGAGTCAATCTGCGGCCCACGACTCCGATCTAAATATGGTGAGCGTGTCCGCTGCCCGGCTTGTCTGTGTCAGCGGACGAACGAAAGGCACGCAAGACGTCGCGCTGAGTCGCTTGTGAAGATTGCCGAATTTAGAAGATCAAAATTCTTTCAATTTGCTGTTGTCTTTCAGGCACATGATCCTTTATAATGCTCCGCGATGAACCACACAAATCTGCTTACTCAAGGATGCATGTGTATGTGTCTGGATGGGGAATCGTCACCCCGGTCCAGGTCCAGCGTGTGTATCACCTAGCTAGCTCATTTGACCGACCGCGTAACGGCTCCCCTGGCCCAATTGCTGGTGAGGGGAGCGTTCATCTGAGGATTAAGCCCGGAAGATCGCTTCCGGGCTTTTTTGTTGCCGATCGAGAGGAGGAGATACCGATGAAAGTCAGCAACGCTCTCTGGCGTGATCAAGTTCTGAATGCGATGCCGCCTGAGTTGGCGCACGAGATCGATATTTTCGAGACGGAATTGCTGCTGCGCAAGCAAGGCAAGCTGGACGAGAAGTTGTTTGCCGAAACACGCTTGCGACGGGGCGCTTACGGGCAACGCTATGACAACGGCCAACGCTGGGATGGAAAGGAAACGCAGCAATTGGCCTATCCCTCCGGTGAGTTGACCAAAGGCCCCAATACGCTCTGGGATGCGCCTGGCATGCTGCGTATCAAAATTCCATATGGCGGCTTGAACGCCCGTCAACTGGAAGTGGTGGCCGAGCTGGCCGAGGAATATTCTGACGGCATTGCGCACGTCACCACGCGGCAGGATTTTCAACTGCACTTCATTCACATCGACGACACGCCCACCATCATGCGGCGCCTGGCGGCCGTCGACATCACGACGCGTGAAGCCTGTGGCAACTCAGTGCGCAATGTCACGGCGTGTCCTTACTCCGGGGTCTGCCACACGGAAGCCTTTGATGTGACACCCTACGCGCAGGCCTTGATGCGCTTTTTACTGGGACATCCCGACGTGCAAGATTTTGGTCGCAAATTCAAGATCGCTTTCTCCGGCTGCCGCGAGACGGGCTGCGGTCTGGTAAACATGCACGATCTCGGCGCCATCGCTGTGACGCGCACGGAAAATGGCGGCGAGCGGCGCGGCTTCGAAGTGTATGTCGGCGGCGGGTTGGGATCGGTCCCTTATCAGGCCAAACTCCTAGATGCTTTTGTGCCGGTCGAAGAACTGCTGCCGCTGACCCAAGCCATCGCGCGCGTATTTGCCCGGCTGGGTGAGAAGAAAAATCGCAATCGGGCGCGCATCAAGTTTCTGGTGGCGCAGTTGGGCATGGACGAATTCAAACGCCTGGTGCTGGCCGAACGCGCGCAGCTGCCGCCCGATCCACGCTGGACGGCTTTTCTTGATGACGTGTCAGTATTGGACGAAAAACCGCTGCGTCCGGTGGCGGCACTCAACGGTGCACCCGCGCCCGACGGTTTCGAGTACTGGTTGACAACGAATGTGTATCCACAAAAGCAGGCCGGCTATGTGACGGTGACGGTGACTTTGCCGTTGGGCGATCTTACCCCCCCGCAGCTGCGCGGCCTGGCCGACATCGCGCGACGCTTCACCTATGAAACGGTCCGCGCCACCGTCGAACAAAACCTGGTGCTGCGCTGGATCAGTGAGGCTGATCTGCCACACCTCTATGGCGCGCTATATGCCCTGGGCCTGCATCAGGCAGGCGCGGGCACCATCGCCGATGTAACCGCCTGCCCCGGCACGGATACGTGCAAGCTGGGCATCGCTTCGTCGCGCGGTCTGGCCGGTGAGCTCACGCGCCAGCTAGCGGCCCAGGTTGAGACGCTCGATCCAGCCGTGCGCAATCTGCGCCTGAAAGTCAGCGGCTGTTTCAATTCATGTGGACAACATCACGTTGCCGATCTGGGGTTCTATGGCGTCAGCCGGCATGCCGGCAATTACACGGTGCCGCACTTTCAAGTGATGTTGGGTGGGCAATGGACGAACAACGCCGGTTCGTACGGTCTGCCGATCGGTGCCGTTCCCGCCAAGCGCATTCCGGAAGTTGTCACGCGTATCACCAATCGGTATATCCAAGATCGCCAGCCGGATGAGTCGTTCCAGACGTTTATCCAGCGCATCGGCAAAGCAGAGATCAAACAACTGCTCGACGATCTGACGCCCATCCCCCCGCACGATCTCGATCCCACGTTGTACACCGACTGGCGCGATGCACGCGAGTTCACCCTGGGCGATCGTGGCGAAGGTGAATGTGCGGGCGAAATCGTTTCGCGCATCGATTTCGATCTGGCGGCGGCCGAGCGTGAGGTATTTGAAGCGCAGGTGCTGCTGGACAAAGGCGAGATTCAAGCGGCCGGCGAACGCGCCTATGCGGCAATGTTGCAGGCCGCTTACGCGCTGGTCAAAGAACAGTTCTACGCTGCACCCAACCAGCCCGATCAGATCATCGGCGAATTCCGCACACGCTTTTACAACACGAAATTGTTCTGGGATGATTATGCGGGCGGCAAGTTCGGCCACTATCTCTTTCACGCCCACGAACACGCGCGCGAGCCGTATACCGTAGACACCACGCGCCGGCGTATTGAAGAAGCACAGTTGGTGGTGGAAGCCGCGCACAGCTGCTATCGCCGCCTGTTGAAACTCAAAAATGCTTGACAGGAGTAAGCCATGGATCTGCAACATCTCAACGTTAAAGTCTTTGTTGCTTCACCAGGCCCGATCGATCTGGAACCCTTCATCGGCATCTTCAACAACTGGATCCAGCGCCACCTCACGGATGACTTGCTGATCGATGTGGCCGATTATCGTCACACGGTCAACGGCCCGGGTGTGGTGTTGATCGGTCATGCGGCCAACTACAGCCTCGATCAGACTGACGGGCGACTGGGCTTGTTGTACAGTCATAAGGCTGCCTTGATGGGGTCGATCGCTGATCGGTTGTGTGAGACCATGCGCGCCACGCTGCTGGCGTGCCGGCGGCTTGAACACGAGAACGGCCTCAAGTTTAGCGGCAGTGAAGTGCAGCTCACCTTCAACGATCGCTTATTGGCGCCCAACACCCCGAAGACGCTGGAGGCCCTGCGCCCGACTTTACAAGAACCTCTCGAACGGTTGTATGGTCAGGCCGCTTACACGCTCAATCGGATCAGTGGCGATCCACGGGAACGGTTGACCCTCAGCGTCAAGAGCGTCACGCCGATCACCGTGACGACGCTCCTGCAAAACCTCGCCGCAGAGCGCATGCCGGCTTGAGCCGGAAGAGGCGAGGCGCATGACGGGCATGGTTTATCTCGTCGGCGGTGGGCCGGGTGATCCGGGGTTAATCACGGTGAAGGGACTGCATTGCCTGCGCCGCGCCGATGTCGTGCTGTACGATCGCTTGATCGCACCGGAGCTACTGTACGAGGTTCCGCTGCAGGCCGAGTTGATCGACGTAGGCAAAGAACCGGCACAGCAGCGTTATCCACAAAGCGCCATCATCGCGCTGCTGATCGAAAAGGCACGGGCCGGTAAGATCGTCGTGCGTTTGAAAGGCGGCGATCCCTTTGTGTTTGGGCGCGGTGGCGAAGAGTGCGAGGCGTTGGTGCAGGCCGGTATTTCGTTCGAGGTGGTGCCGGGGGTGAGCAGCGCGCTGGCAGTGCCCGCTTATGCCGGCATTCCGGTCACCCATCGTGATGTGGCGCGCTCGTTCACGGTCATCACTGGCCAGACCGCCGACGAGACTGCGATCGATTACGCGGCGCTGCCCCGGCAGGGCACGTTGATTGGTTTGATGTGCGTCCAGCATCTGGCCGAGATCACCCGGCAGCTCATCGCCCACGGTTTTGCGGCCGATCTACCGGCGGCCGTGATCTATCGCGGCACCACGCCGGAACAAGTGATCATCAGCGGCACGCTGCAAGACATCGCCGCTAAAGCGCAGCCGCTCCAACCTCCGGCCCTCTTCATCGCCGGCGAAGTGGTGAAGTTCCACCCAACGCTGAATTGGTATGAACCAACGGGACACGACTATGCTGATCAACTCTTTGATATCCGAGAAGACCTTCAACGAATGGGCGCCTGAACGACTGAAAGCCATCAGTCAGCAATTTGACTCCAGCCCCCCCCACGACCTTATCCGCTGGGGGTCTGAAATCTTTGGGGCTGATCTAGTCATGGCGACCGGCTTCGGGCCGGAAGGGATCGTGCTGCTGCACATCCTGGCGCAGATCGCACCGCAGACCACGGTGTTTTATCTGGACACCGATCTGCTCTTTCCAGAAACCTACGAGCTGCGCGACAAGTTGGAAAAGCGTCTGGGCCTGCGCTTCACGCGTGTTCGCGGCGAGCTGTCATTGAACGATCAGGCACGCCGCCACGAGCCGGAGCTGTGGGCCAAGCAGCCCGATCGCTGCTGCCGCCTGCGCAAGGTGGAACCGCTGCGCCGGTTTTTGTCGGACAAGCGCGCCTGGATTACGGCCATTCGCCGCGATCAAACCGCCGCCCGCGCCAACGCCGATCTGGTCGAATGGGATTTAACGAATCAACTGGTGAAGATCAATCCGCTGGCCGGCTGGACGTCCAAACAAGTCTGGACGTATTTGCTGGAACATGGTTTGCCCTACAATCCATTGCACGATCGGGGCTACCCCAGCCTCGGCTGTTGGCCGTGCACCCATGCCGTGCTGCCAGGCGCCGATCCGCGATCGGGCCGGTGGGCGGGCCACACTAAAACCGAATGCGGCATTCATTTGCAGCTGCCCCCTGAATCGCCCGCCGCTTAGCAGCTTGAGCATGAACTACTATCCGATCTCGCTCAATCTGCAACAACAACGCTGCCTGGTCATCGGGGGTGGCCCGGTCGCCGAGGGCAAGGTGCATGGACTGTTGCAAGCGGAAGCCCGTGTGACCCTGATCACGCCGACGCTGACGCAGGGACTGCAAGCGCTGGTCACGGCGCAGCGCGTGACTTACTGCGCGCGTGAATATCAACCCGGCGATCTGGCCGGCGCGTTTCTCGTCATCGGAGCCACCGACGATCGCGCCATCAACGAACAAGTATGGCAAGAGGCGCAGGATCGGCACATCCTCGTTAACATTGTCGACGATACGCCGCATTGCACTTTCATCGCGCCTGCACTGTTGCGGCGCGGCGATCTGACCGTCGCCATTTCGACCGGCGGCAAAGCGCCCGCGTTAGCGGTGCGGCTGCGCGAAGAGCTCGAACGCGCGTTGGGGCAGGAATATGTGCGCTTTCTGCAGCTGGCCGGTGAACTGCGGGAACCGCTGGCCGCCCGCCACGCCGATTTTGCGCAACGCAAAGCGATCTGGTATCAGCTGGTCGATGCCGATATTCTGGCGCTGTTGCGGCAGGGAAACGAAGCCGCGGCCCGCCGGCGGATTGCCGAAATCACTGGGATCACGTTGTAGCCGTGCTCACGGCTGCTTCCGACCGATAATGCCAGTACACCAGCCCAACCGCGAGCGCGGTCAGCCCGTGCCAGACGGCATGACCTTGCAGCAGGCTGTCGGGATCACAGATGATACGATTAAGATCGAGCGTCCAGATAATCTGCGCCAGAAGATAGATCACTAACGCAGCAATGAAGTATCTGGGACTGCCGGAAATCGGGGGGCTACTTTCCGTCAGCCATTCCCCGCCAGATGGAGAAACCCCGTTTCTTCTGTGCCGTCGTAAGATCACCTCCAACGCGATTGCGATCAACAGCAACCCACCGAACAGATAGCGCCGCAACTCCGGCACGCTGATCAGGCCGAGTCCCAAGGCGAGGTTGAACCACACATAGCTCACGACAAAGGCGCGATTACTCAATGGTCGCAACCGTGTCACGTTGTACAACACCATGAACGTCCCTAGCAAGTACATCCCCATCACATCGAACCACTGGCCGACGAATGTCAACGAAGTATGATAGAACCACGAGCCGAGGCCGATGAGGATGGCGGCGCAAGCATAGACCACGCCATACGTTCGCCGTTGGGCCAACAAGTTCAAGCGGGTGGATGAGGACCACAGTACGTCTTCCAGAATCAACAGACCTACCAGCACAAACGCCAGGTTCGACCAGGTAGCGATCGGCTGGCGGATGAAGCCAGCGCCGATCGCTTCGCAGAAACAGGCGTCGGGCAGGCAGGTCGCCGCTCGCCATGAATCCCAGGGAGCCGGCAGCCAACGCAAGGGGATGAGCGCCAACGTGATCAGCAAGAACAGCACGCAGGGTCGAATGAAGGGGCGCAGAGGTGGCATACGTGATACTCATTGAATAAGTGAGTGAGATTAAGCGGTTGATCCGGGCCGGCTGTATAATTAAGATTATACAACCGGAGATGAATTCGCCTCCCTTTTAGGGAGAAGTAAGCATGCATGCCACGACTTATTGCAATTGGTCACAGCTGCTGATATACTTCTGGTAGCAGGAGGTGCCAGATGACCCAAACAGACATTCAATATGTTCTAGACAAGCATGGTCGGCCCAAAGGAGTAATTGTGCCCCTGAAACTGTGGCACGAAATTCAATCCGAACGCGAAACGGCCTATCTATTGAAGAGTCCTGCCATGAAAAAGCGGTTACTGAAGGCCAAACAACGCACGACAGGGATATCCTTTGAGGCCGCGCGTGAGAAACTTGGAATTTGATCCAGCAGCTTTTGAAGATTTAGCTTGGTGGATCCAACAGGATCGTAAGCAGGCCTTACGCATTGTCAAACTCATTGAGGCGACGCAGCGCATTCCATTTGAAGGCCTAGGCCAACCCGAACCGTTGAAACATGAGCTGACCGGCTGTTGGTCAAGGCGCATCGATCGTGAACATCGGCTCATCTATCAGGTGTCTGACGACAAGATCAGAATTCTGGCTTGCCGCTATCATTATTAGGTTCGCGGCTCACTCTCCACTCCGCTCCCATAAGGCGAATAGAAATCTGCTAACCTTGCCCGCGCACGTCATCGACAAACGCGGGCAAGTTCATTTAACCCACGGGAAGGACTAGCATGGCCGTCACTGCTCAAGAAACGCTCGAATATCATCGTCGCGGACGACCCGGCAAGATCGAGGTCACGCCCACCAAGCCGATGTTGACCCAGCGCGATCTGTCGCTGGCGTATACACCCGGCGTGGCCGAAGTTGTACTGGAGATCGAGCGCAACGCCAACTCGGCGTATGAGTATACGGCGAAGGCAAACCTGGTCGCCGTCATCTCCAACGGCACGGCCATCCTCGGCCTCGGCGATCGTGGCGCGTTAGCCGCGAAGCCGGTGATGGAAGGCAAAGGCGTGTTGTTCAAACGTTTCGCCGACGTGGACGTGTTCGACATCGAAGTGGATTCGCACGATCCGCACACCCTCATTCAAGTCGTCAAGGCCATCGCCCCCACGTTTGGCGGCATCAATCTGGAAGACATCAAGTCGCCGGAATGTTTCTTCATCGAAAAGACATTGCAGGAGCAGCTGGATATTCCCGTCTTCCACGACGATCAACATGGCACGGCCATCATCGCCTCAGCAGCGCTGCTCAACTACCTGGAAATCACCGGCAAACCGATCGCGGCGATCAAAGTCGTGTTTTCCGGCGCAGGCGCAGCCGCGGTCGCTACCGCCAACATGTTCGTCACGGTAGGTGTGCCCCGGCAGAATATCTGGATGTGCGACATCGCCGGCTTGATTTACCACGGGCGTAAGCAAGAGATGTTCGCAGAGAAGGCCAAATTCGCCCAGGGCGATCAACCGGGTACGCTGGCTGAAGCATTGGTCGAGGCCGACGTGTTCATCGGCTTATCGGTGGCCAACCTCGTCACGCAGGACATGGTGAAGGCGATGAAGCCGCAGCCGCTGATCCTGGCGATGGCGAACCCGGATCCGGAAATCAAGTACGAGGAGGCGCGTGCCGCTCGCCCGGACGCGATCGTGTGTACAGGCCGATCGGATTATCCGAATCAGGTGAACAACGTACTCGGCTTCCCCTTTATCTTTCGCGGCGCGCTCGACGTGCAGGCGCGCGCCATCAACGAGGAGATGAAAGCTGCGGCGGCCAAGGCGTTGGCTGCGCTGGCGCATGAAGATGTGCCGGATGCCGTGCTGAATGCCTATAACCTCACGGCGTTAAAGTTCGGACTCGATTACATCATCCCCAAACCGCTCGATCCACGGGTGATGTTATGGGTCTCGCCCGCCGTGGCTGAAGCCGCGATGCACTCTGGCGTGGCGCGCAAGCAGCTCAACCTCACGGAATACCGCGAGCGGCTGGCCGAACGTCTGGGTTCCGGCGTACGGCTGCGGCGTTACATCATCAACAAAGCGAAAGCCGCGCCGAAACGCCTCGTCTTTCCCGAAGGGGAAGAGGCGACGATTCTGCGGGCCGCCGCGGTCATCGCCGACGAAGCCATCGGGCAGCCGATCTTGATCGGGCGGCCTGAGATCATTCAACGGAAGGTGCAGGAGCTGGGTCTGCACTTCGCGCCGCAGGTCGTCGATCCCGGCACGGACTATCGCACGCCGAAATATGCCCGGGCTTTCTACGAATTGCGGCAGCGGCGCGGCCTCACGTTGAGCCAGGCCCAACGGCGCGCGGGCGAAGCCAACACCTTTGGCCTGTTGATGGTGCAGCAAGGCGACGCCGATGCCTGCGTGGTCGGTCTCACCCATGAATATCCCGAAGTCATTCGCCCCGCCCTGCAAATTTTCCACACCCGATCGGGTGTTCACAAAGCTGCGGGCGCCTACATTGTCATTGCCAAAGACAATGTCTACATTTTTTCCGACGCCACGGTGAACATCGATCCGACTTCAGAAGACCTGGCCGAGATCGCCGTACTGGCGGCCGATCTGGCCGAGAAGTTAAATTTGAAGCCGCGCGTGGCGCTGATTTCATTCAGCAACTTTGGCAGCGCGCCGCATCCGCTGTCCAACAAAGTGCGTCACGCGGTGGAGCTCGTGCGCGCGCGGCGGCCCGAACTCGCTGTCGATGGTGAGATGCAGGCCGACGTGGCCATAACGCCGGAGTTGATCGAGACGCGCTATCCGTTTAGTACCGTGAAGAACGCCAACGTGTTGGTCTTCCCCGATCTCGAAGCGGCCAACGTGGCCTATAAACTGATGAAACGTCTGGGCCAGGCGCAAACGATCGGGCCGATTCTGTTGGGCGTGGGCGCGCCAGTGCACGTCTTGCAGGCGGGCGATGACGTGGATGAAATCGTTTCGATTGCGGCGGTGGCGGTGATCGACGCGCAGGGGCAGTTGTAGCTCAACGGGTAGGCTGGTTAAACCAGCCTAGCCCCTTTTCGATCGCCCTAAACTCGTGAGCAAGACATCTGGATTGGGTTCGCGTTTGAGCAGGTCTAGTAATAATTCACCCGGAATTGTCCCCGTTGCCAGCTGCTGCTTCAAATCCTGCTCTTTCCAACCATACAACACCAGCAGTTTCAGTAGATTGACGGGGTCAAGCAGTCTATCCAATTTTTTGGCGTCAGGCACGCAATCCAGCAGCTCGATAAGGACGCTGGCTGCATCCCGCTTGCCCCTTGGCGATGGACTGACATTGTCTTGGGATTGAGCCCGTACGAAAACCGGTGCCGTATTACGCTCCGCCAAATACTCCGTCCCACAATTGGAGCAAATGAAACGATCTTCTTTCTCTGTTGGCTTAAGTTGACTACCACAGGCGGTGCAAACCAAAGGGGTAATTTCAGGCATATGTCCTCTTGATGAAAACTCACTTTACCAGCATCTTCTGACGTGTTTCATTTGGTACAGATTCGACTTGCTTATTGCTCAGCACATCCTACGCTCCAGGTCCACACAGAAAATCAGCAGCCCAACAACGGATTAAGCGGCTGCGATCAGAGCGCGGCGGTTTCGTGGGGGGAATCTTCAGCAGTAGCTTGTGGCTCGATCGCGTCCTCAGATTGATCGGGGGTGAGATCAACCGTCACGTGCGCTTCAATCACCCGATCGGCTTCCAGCGCTTCAACACTCGGCGCTTCCGGCTCGGCACTGACATCCACTTGTTCGGCAACCACCGCCACCTGGTCGAGTCGCGGCGCTTCATCACTTAGTAAGGCTAGCTGCGTCTCAATCGGCGTGAGAGCATGATCGGGGGTGGACGCAACCCCAGCAGCTTCACTGGCAACTCGATCGGCGGGCACCGCCAGATCGACGGCAATCGCTTGCCCCTGCTCAGCCAGCGCCTCCAAGGCCACCGCCTCTTCCGGCTGCAACGAGGGCATATCCTCCAGGCCGCGCAGGCCAAAATGCTGCAAAAAGGCAAAGGTCGTGCCGTATTGAATGGGCCGGCCGGCCGTTTCCAAACGCCCCACCTCTTCGATCAAGCCGCGATTCAACAACGTCGAAAGCACGCCATCGCAATTCACGCCGCGCACGTGCTCGATCTGCGCCCGCGTCACCGGCTGCTGATAGGCGATAATGGCCAGCGTTTCCAGCGCCGGCTTGGAGAGGCGCGTGGTCAGATCGAGGCCCAGGAATTTTTCGACGTAGGGCGCGCATTCGGGCTGGGTCGTCAGCTGCACCTTGTCGCCTTTGCGCTGCACGCGCACACCCCGCGCCACGATCTCGGTGTTCAACTCCGTCAGGGCCTGCTCCACCTCGGCCAGTTTCACCTCAAGCGCTTCGGCGATCTGAGTGACGGGCACCGGTTCGCTGGCGACGAACAGTAGACTCTCGACCATTACCGACAATGAAAACGGGAGTGGCTGGTTGTTACTTTCCAGTTTTGGGTTTTGGGTTTTGGATTTTGGAGCGACAGGCTCCGCTGCATCACTCATAGCGCGGGGATTATAGCACAGGCAATCGGTTTCGACGGCACGTTGAACAATTCCCAGTGAATCGAAGTCGCCCCTGCGCGGACAAGGTATGCGGCCGATTGCAGTCGGCGCAGGCCGACATTGCGGCTTTAACCCACGAGGCGCGATTTTAATCGCCGGCTGATCTGCGACGGCGTGCGGCGAGCCACACCCCCACGAGGGCTAGCACCGTCCCGAGCGAGATCACCGCACCGATGGCGAATGACTGCGGTTGATAACAGAACTCCACGCGATGCTGTCCCGCCGAGACTTTCACGGCGCGGAACATGAGGTCGGCCCGTTCGATGTCAGCCGGTTGACCATCGACCGTGGCGGTCCAACCGGGATAGTAAGCATCGGTGAGGACGAGGTAGCCGTCTCGCGAGGCATTCACGTCAATCATGACGTGTTCAGGTTCATAGGTGACAGGCTGTGCCTGACAAGGCGGCAAGGTGACAAGGTGATCGGTTGGACCGGCAGATTCGCCGCTCAAGACAACCGTCTTCGCCGGATCAAATTGCGCAACCTGCATCAATTGTACGGCTTGCTCATCGTTTGCCGCAGACAAGACCTGACTCACGCAGAAGGCCCTGGGCAATACCGTGCGGTTCTCGTAAATCTTCACGTCACCGGAATGCACCACTTCAAATTGACCCTGTGGCGCCACGACAAACGATTGGAACGCGCCAGCCGTTTGATCGATCAACGCCAGGCCATGCAGCGTTAATCCGGCGACTCCCGTCACTTGCAGCGACTTTACACGCTGCGGTAGCCCCCACGTCAAGCGCACTGCCGAGCGGCCCTCTTTTGTCTCAAGCGGTTGATCGCGCAGCATGAGTTGTTGAGCCGAGCCATCTTCGAAAGTGACCTCGATTTGCCCCAATGTCCCCTTGCCCCGGGGATCAGAGTAAACCACACTTAGCGCATCGGCGCGTAAAGCCGGCAAACGCGTGGTCGAGACAACCTCGTTGGCAGCCACGGGGGTTGTAAGCCGTAGATCGTGCAGCACGCCGTCATACCACTGATCGCCGACCTTGTCTGTGATGATGTACTTCGCATTCATCAGATCGAGCCAGCGCGCATCCGGGATCGATTTGAGTTGTTCCCGCAAGCGGCCATCGGTTTGAATCAACGCCGGATCGAGGAAGAGTTTCTGGAATTCAATGTAATTCTTCAACGGCAGCACTCCGCCATCGTAACCGTCGACGGCAGGGAGGCGATAGTACAGCGGCAGGTTCGGCGCGATGATCTCTTTCATCTTCGTCGCCACAATCAGGTCGTAGAAAGCATCCTTGGGGAGTTGATCACCAAAGATGGCTTGCAACTCCGTCAGGTCACCGGGGTCGAAGAAGATGTCGGAGATCGAGAGAAAGCGATCGGGTGGCGTATGCCCCTGCCCGGCTTGCATCAAATAAGTGATCGGCGGACGCAGACTGAGCAAAGCGTCAGGCGCCGTGGTGTGGGAGTTGTAAGCGAGCGGGCGGGTGGCAAGGAAGAGTTCGCAAGTTGCAAGAAGCAGGATGCAGAAGGTGATCAGTGACGAGTGGCGCGTGAAACGTGAAGTGTAAAACGCAAGAAGGAGCGTGATGAACAGCGCGCCAAGCCATAGCAAGAGAGCCGGAGTGGAAGGTCGTTCCAGCGGGCCAGAAGCGCCTGCGGGAGTGAGACCAGTGCTGATCCAAACGAGTCCCAGCAAAATCGCGATGACAGCCACGGCCAACAGCACTGTCTTCCGCGACACTTTGCGCTCGCGTATGGCGTCGAGGCCGAGGCCGGCCAGCAGCGATCCGGCAAAGGCCAAGAGCACGATCCAACGCGCAGGCGCGCGGAACAGATCGAAGCCGGGGATTTTCAACAGCAAATAGTAGAGTGGATTGTAACCGCCGAGTGCGAAGAACAATCCGATGAAGGCGACGACGACGACAGCGTGTGCCGGGCGTGTGGCACGTCGCAGGGTGGTGACGCCGATCG
This sequence comes from Thermoflexales bacterium, assembly GCA_030834825.1. Taxonomy (GTDB): domain Bacteria; phylum Chloroflexota; class Anaerolineae; order Fen-1058; family Fen-1058; genus Fen-1058. Next base: position 12,701 of record JAUQXC010000160.1, on the reverse strand, counting down.
TCATCAATACCAACGCGGCCACCGAGAAAAACGCCGTGAACTCGCCGCCCGCCGGCAGTGCGCCCTCGTAATCAGGCAGCAGGGCGCGTCCCAACAGACGTGGATCGAGCGAGAAGGACACGGCCAGGTTCGTCGGCAGGCCGCCACTGCGGGCTGAATTGCGAGTGAGTTCGAGCGTGGGCAGAAGTTGAATCGCAGAGAGCGCGATAGCAACGATTGCAGCAAGAATGAGAGGCGACAAGTAATACGTAATCCGTAGTGCGTAACCACGCCAGCCGATTGGACGCGCCGCAAAGATCGACTCAATGATTTGCCACAATGCATAAGTGCCTAAACCGACCAGCGTGATGAAGACTGACTGAGTATGACCTGCCAGTAATTGCAGTGTGATCAAGAGCGCCAGCGGAATCCACTTGAGATTTCTGATGGCTGACTGCTGATGGCTGACTGCTGACCGCTGACTCGTATGCCAGAAATATCCACCCGATCCAGGCCAGCCCTTGCAGTTGATTGATGTGCTCGATCTGCGTGCCGAGGTAGCCGCCGAGCCCAAAGGAGGCGGCCGCCAAAAGAGACGCCGCGATCGAACTCTTCAATCGCGATCGCGCAAACGCATATGCGCCGCTCGCCGCAATGAAGATGTGCAGCACGATCGTCCAGTTGATCGCGCGGGCCGTTTCCAGCCACACCAGCCCCAGATTGAAGGGATAGAAGAACCCGGCCTGGCTATTCGCCATGAATGGCGTGCCCATGAACAGGTAGGGGTTCCACAGCGCGAGGCGCCCTTCACGCACGGCCTGCGCGGCAAAGTCGCGATAGGGATAGAAGTAGTAGAAGATGTCGCCGCGCGCGATGAGGAGATTGGTCAATGCCAGCTTCCAGAAGAAAGCCAGGACCAGTGCCAGCAATATGCCCAAAGCGAGCAGGTCTTTACGATTGAGGAACTGAGCGATGGAGAGACGAAGTGACATGGTGACAGGGTAACAAGGTGACACGCATCACGTTTTTCGTTTGATGATTTGGTAAACAGTGAATGACGTCTGTCCAAAACGGTTCTGTGTGGTGAACACCGGCGTCAGAGTATACCCCACTTGCCCGATGGCGTCGATCACCTTGTCGGGTGCTTCGCGCGCCGGAAAGATGACATAGCGATCGTCGCCTCGGGCGAACACGCGCAGATCGTCGGCCAGGGCAGCGGGTGTGTCGAAGTAGGCCACATACGCAAAACCGTCGCCCAGGTAGTAGCCCAACTGCCAGGCCAGCCAGTGATCGTACACGACAGTGCCCGGTGGCAGCGATTTCAAAAAATCGGCGACCGGTTCGATACCGTCGTTCGCGCCATGATCGCCACCGATCGGATAGCCGGATCGCGCGGCAACAAGGCTGAAGGGCAACAGCGTGAGAGCAATGACAAAGAGAACGAGAGGAGGAGAGACACGGTGATGCGGTGACCAGGTGACAAGGTGATACACAGCTCTACTGAACAAAAGCGCAGTAATGGGAACGAGAAGAAGCAAGTAACGATCCCAAACGGGAAAGGCGAGAAACCAATGAAGCGCCAGGAACCCGATCGTATAGGTGAACAGCCACAGATCGATCCAGGCCGATCGAGTGCGGGCATCACGGGTGAGATCACGATAGAGCAAGATCGGCAGGCCGATCAAGCCCAGCGCTCCAATAATCGGGCCAAAGAAGTACGGCAGGAAGTTCAACCAGCCGATCAGGCGCGGACCGAGTTCGCTGGCGTAGATCACGCGGATGCCGCCATAGTTGATGGTCTGCTGCACCCAAAAGGGCGAGCCGCCGCGAAGGCGATCCCAGAGGAGCACGGCCAACATGATGGATAGGCCAGCTAGTAAAAGGCGCCAGAGCGAATGACCAGGTGACAAGATGAAAGGGTGACGGGATGACTGTTTAGGCTGACATGCTATCCAGAAGACAAGTAACAATGGCGCAAAGAAAAGACCTTGCACTTTTGTGGCAAATGACAGGCCTAACCAGATACCCGCCCAACCCGCTCGGCCCCGCGAGACGGCGACGAGGGCAGCGAGACCGAACATGACCATCAGCGGATCGAGAAAGGCCGTGGGAGCAAAGAGAATGGCAAAGGGTGAGAGGGCGAGCAACAGCGCTACGACGAATGCCGGATCGTCAGCGTGAGCATGCTTCGACTGCCGCTTCGACTCTCCTTCGCTTTGCTCAGGCTCGCTCAGAGTCCGCTCAGCATGCGAAGCACTCCTACCGGTGAAGTATGCGCGTCGCGTGAGTTGATACACCAACGGCACACTGACCACACTGGCAAGCAAGTTCGGTACCCGCGCCGCCAGTTCACTTTGACCGAAGATAAAAAAACTCAACGCGGTAAGGTAGATCAGCAGCGGCGGCTTGTCGACCGGCACTCCGGCCAGCAGGAAATTCTCGCCGCGTGCGAGCTGCAACGCCCAGGTGCTGAACAACGCTTCGTCGGGATGAAAGCGATTGTCGAACAACGGGCCGAGACGCAGGGCAAAGGCCACCAGGCAGATCAGAACGATGAGTAAGTAGCGAAAGTCGAAGATCGATTTCAAGTGCGCCCACCTACGACGAAGTCTACCACCGCGCAGCCATTCCCGCATTTGCGCGAATCGATTACAATAGCGCCGGCGTGTATCTTCTTCAGGAGTCATTCTGATGGCATTCGAACAACCGTTTGTGACCACCCTCATCGGCAGCTTTCCGCACCCCGACGGAGCAGTCCTGTGTCCGCGTCTGGCGCGCGAAGTTCAAATCCCGGCCTGGCCGCAATTGCCCCGCCGCACCTTTCGCGAGAACATGTATACCCAGTACAGCGCCGGTCTACCGGGCATCGTCATCGACGAAATCAAAGAGAAGGTCACCTTTGATACCACGGGCGATCTTTCCCCAGCGCTGGAAGAATTCTATGGGCGTTATCTGGCCGACGATGTCGATTCGTTTGCGTTATCAACCGATTATGCCGCCGGCTTCTACACGATGTGGGACACTTTGAAATCCACTCCGGGCGAGTGGGCCAAGGGGCACGTCACCGGCCCGATCAGCTTTGGGCTGACCGTCGTCGATCAGGATTTGCGCTCGAGTCTGTACAACGAGCAGTTGGCCGATCCCATCGTGAAGCAGCTGGCCTTCAACGCACGCTGGCAGGTGCGGCAATTGAAGCAAGTCCGCTCGAACGTCATCATCTTCGTCGACGAACCCTACATGGCCTCGTTCGGATCGGCCTTCATCAGTCTGAGCCGCGAGCAGGTGGTGACGCTGCTCAATGAGGTCTTCGACGCGATTCACGCCGAGGGCGCACTCGCCGGGGTGCACTGCTGTGGCAACACCGACTGGTCGGTGCTGATGGAAACCTCGGTGGACATTCTCAATCTGGACGCCTACGAATATCTGGACAACCTGGCGTTGTACCCCAACGAAGTGCGCGCCTTCCTCGATCGGGGTGGTAACCTCGCCTGGGGCATCATTCCTAACAACGAAGGGATCTTCAACGTCACGCCGGAAGGATTGGCGCAGCGGCTGCGGGCGGGCATCCAGCTCATCAGCGACAAAGCGCGCGGGCGCGGAGTTTCAATCGGAGTGGAAGAATTCGCCCAGCGCAGCCTCATTACCACCGCCTGCGGCTTGGGGCCAACGACGATCGAGATCGCCGATCGGGCGATCGAGACGCTGGCACAGACGGGCCAGGTACTCCAGCGAGGTTAGTGCCTGTGAAGATCAAAATATTCTCGGTGGGCGGCACCATCGACAAGGTGTACTTCGATCAACTCAGCGAGTATCAGGTGGGCTTTCCCAGCGTGCGCGAGATTCTGGATGGCTTGCCCATCGCGTTTGAGTACGAGGTCGAATCGCTACTGCGCAAGGACAGCCTTGACATGGATGACGCCGATCGGGAACGGGTGCTGCAGCAGGTCGCCGCCGATCCCGCTCCCCGCATCATCATCACGCACGGCACCGACACGATGATCGAGACGGCGCAGAAGTTGAGCGCCATCACCGACAAGTGCATCGTGTTGACGGGCGCGATGGAACCGGCGCGCTTCAAATCCAGCGATGCCGTCTTCAACATCGGTGCGGCGGTGGGGGCGGTATCAGCGCTGCCACACGGCGTGTATATTGCCATGAATGGCCGCCTCTTCGATCCATTCAAATGCCGCAAGAATCGTGACAAACGCATGTTTGAGGAAGTCTAGAGCAGATTCCAATTCCGTTTACGACCCTGCTCCTGCTGGATGTAACCATCCAGCAGGAGCAGGTGGTGCGGTAAATCAACCTGGAAACTGCTCTAATCCCATGGTAAATATATGACGCTGGACGAATTCTTCACCGGACAGGAAAACTCCCGGTCAATCTTCGAGGCGCTGCGTGGGGCCATTGAGAGTTTAGGGCCGGTGGAGATCCGCGTCACAAAGAGCCAGGTGGCCTTCTGCCGCAAGAAGGCTTTTGCTCGAGCCTGGATTCCTGATCGCTACCTGCACGGCAAACATGCTCCGTTGGTGCTGACTTTGTCATTCCACTATCGAGACCCATCATCACGCTGGAAGGAAATCGTCGAGCCGAGACCGGGGCGCTTCACGCATCATCTTGAGCTGTACTCCACAGCAGACATCGACGGTGAAGTTCGTGACTGGTTACAAGCGGCGTGGGCAGAGGTCGCCTAAGAGAGTGTTTCTCATCAGAAACCGGGTTTCTACAGCTTGACTCGCAAGCAGTCATGAAGGTAGAACCCCGGTTTCTCGTTGTCAATCCGTGTCCTATAAGATCTTCTGCATCAGCCCCGCTACGGCCTGGTACAGCGGCGTCTCTTCGCTTAACTCCACCAACGGCCGCGCGTTGAATTCAAACTCTTTCGCCGTCTCGTCATGCGGCACGACGCCCAGCAACGGAATATCCAGCTGCTGGATGCGTGCCAGCAACGGCGTGGGCACTGCGCCCGTCATGTCGTTGAGAATCAGATAACTGTTCTCAATGCGAATATCAAGTTCCTGGCGGAAGCCCGCGATTCGCTCGGCGGCGACGATGCCGCGCTGAGTCGGATCGGTCACGATGAGCAGGTGCTGCACATCGCGCGTGGTGCGGCGGCTCAGGTGCTCCATGCCCGCTTCGTTATCGATGACCACGTAGGCATAGTTCTTGCTCATCGCGTCGATCACTTCGCGCAGGTTGTGGTTCACCGCGCAGTAGCAGCCCGGCCCCTCACCGCGCCCCATCGCGATGAGATCGAAGCGCGCGCCTTCAGCCAGCGACGAGCGAATGTGATGATCGAGGTAATCGTGTTTGCTCATGCCGCCGGACAACGCACCCATCGCCGCGCCACCCGCCGTCAGCGATTGCTTGACCTGTGACAGCATGTCCTCGCGGATCTCGCCCACCGTCCAATCCAGATCGAGTCCCAGCACCATGTTGAGGTTGCTGCTCGGATCCGCATCAATCGCCAGCACGGCCCCCGGCTGCGCCTGTGCCAGATACTTGATTACCATCGCGGCGATGGTGGTTTTGCCGACACCGCCCTTGCCCGCTAATGCAATCGTCGTCGTCATGCTCTCACTCCACTGGATAAAAATGTACCCCCACCGTCCCCGGACCGGAATGCACCCCCACCGCCGGTGACAACCAGGTCGAGATCGTTTCCGCCCACTCAAGAGGTGGTGGGCAGCCGATTGGTTTGAGCCAGATACCGCGCAACCGGCTCAGGCTGTACCTCAATCATATCACGCAGCGTCTCCAATTCGCGATGAACGTAGTAAGCGATCGTTTCGATCTGCAGTTCCCGCTCGGGTGGGATGCTGGCTGTGATATCGGTGAGAAGGCCAACTGTGGTCATCTTGCTCTATCACCGCCTTACGAGTGGTAAGTCCACATTAAACGGACCAAACACCAGGAAAGACCGGGCGCGCGCCGTCAGGCTGCCATAAGTGGGATGCGGTGTCGTGACAGTGACTACGCCGGCTGTCACGTGATTCACATCACTAGCTGGTATCGTGGCCCGCAGCTGAGTACTGCTCACAAACACGGTCGTCCGCGCCGAACCATTCCAGTTGATGACCGAACCGGCTGTAAAGTTGGCGCCCGTCACGGTGAGTGTGAACCCTCCGGTATTGTACAACTTCGAGGCTGGGCTCAAACTGGTAATACGCGGCAGAACTGCGACGGCGTTCGCCGCATTCACGATGCCACTACCACAAATAGAAGTGTTGCATGTGCTGCCACCGGGAAAAGCTGTAACGGTGTTCTGAAGGATTTGCCGGACCTGTGTCGGCGTTAGCGTAGGAACCAGCGAATACAGCAGGGAGACCACACCCACCACATGCGGAGTGGCCATGCTGGTGCCCTGAAAGTACCCATAGATATCCGCAGCCGGAACGGTCGTGCCAGAATTGAGCGTTGACAGGACACCTTCAGACGAGAAGTAAGTATCGCCACCCGGCCCGCTGATTTCCACTGTCGATCCGTCATTGCTGTACCAAGCTTTGTCTCCATACTTATCCGTAGCCGCCACGGTAATGACATTGTTACAATTACCAGGGCTATAGTACAAAGCTGAATCGCTCTCATTGCCAGCCGCAACAACGACTGTCGTGCCTGCGGCTACAATCGCGTTAACGGCATTTTGCATCGGCGTACCACAACCAGCGGGGCTATATCCGCCAAGGCTCAAATTCAGCACCTTCGCCGGATTGGGATTCGCGGGTACGCCCGTAACCGACAAGCCTGCCGCCCAGCGCATCCCATCAATGATATCGGAAGTGTAACCGCCGCATTTGCCCAGGACACGCACCGGCACAATGGACGAGACCCAGTTGATACCGGTCACCCCGACTCCATTGTTGCTATTTGCCCCGATCGTGCCGGCCACATGCGTGCCATGCCAGCTGCTATCGTCTACCCGACATCCCTCAAAGGGACCGCCCACGGCGTTGCGTTCGGCGGTGGTAATCCAGTCGCCGGGATCGCGGGCATCCGCATCACGGCCGTTGCCATCATTGGCGGTTGGTACATCGGCGATGAAATCATAGCCGGGCAAGAATCGTCCTGCCAGATCAGCATGGGGCCGATAACCGGTATCGATCACTCCCACGACGACATCGTAAGATCCGGTCGTAATATCCCAGGCAGCTGGCGCGTTGATGCCGTAGGGACCAAAATAGTGCCATTGGCTGTTGTATTGTGGATCATTCGGCGTCAAGGCCGGGCGCATAATGCGATCAGGCTCGGCGTATTCCACTTCGGCGAGCTGCATCAGCCGATCGGCATACTGCTGCACCTCGCTCTCCGGCCGGCGCCCCGGCAGACGCACGACGTGCACCTCATCTGACATCGGGCGCACATACTGCAATTCGATCCCGGCTTTCGCACTGAGCTGAGCCATATGCGCCGCACCGGCGGGCGCATACCCTCCGCTCTGCAAAGACATGACCGTGTACTTGATGATGATTTGATCGGTAGGCGTGGATGAAGGAGAACTCGCCGGTTGGTTATGCCCGATCGCTTCCTCAGCCGCGGCGAGCGGCTGATTGGATAGCGGCATGATCATCAACGTCAGCACGATACACCAGCTAAAAATACGAATCCAACGACTATGGTTCACGATAGCCTCCAGTAGAATGAATTCTGATGCAAGTGCAATCACTGCATCGGTTTAAACAATCAAAACACCGACCGGGACGCGTCACGGCAACTGTTGCGCGAACATCCAGGTATAGAGTTCCGGATCAGCATAGGCGCGCTCGAAAGATTCGCGATGTTTGGCGTCGGGATAAAGCGTGAAACGCACCTCCACGCCGCACTGCTTCAAGGCGTTCACCAGCAGCTGCGCTTTCTTGGGCAGCACAATGTCATCCTGCTCACCATGAAAGACCCAAATAGGCACCGCCTGAAGAGCGCAGATATTGCGCGGCACAATATCGCGCTCGGAATCCCAACCGCCGGCAATGGGCGCCAGCGCCGCGAAACGCTGGGGCTGCTGTATCGCCACCGCCCATGCCCCGAAGCCGCCCATGCTCAGGCCAGTCAGATAGATCCGTTTAGCATCGACCGCATAATTGGCCTGCACGTGATCGAGCAAGGCGCGCACCAGATCAAGTTCGGCCCCCCACCACACGACCTCCTCCGGCGCTTGCGGTGACAACACGATGGCCGGAAAATCGAGTGTGGTGGTGAGCAGCCGAGGCAGACCGCTGGCGATTAAAGCTTGTGGATCATTGCCCCACACATCGGAACCATGCAAAAACAGCACCAGCGGCCACGGCTGCTGCGGGTCCTGTCCATATGCGCCCGGCAAGTAGAGCAGATAACTGATCGTAGCAGTGCGCGTCAGGCCGTTTGTGCCGACGACATCCAGCGCGATCGAGTAAGCGTGTTGGCCGATCGGTTTGAGACTGCCATCGCCGGGGCGGGGCGTATTGACCACTTCAGGCACAGGCGTTTCCACCAGTGTGTTAACGTCCGCCGTCGCTTCAGCGTTAGCGGCTGCCGGAATTTCTTCGGGCAACGTTTGCTGCAGCAGCCAATCGTAAAGTTCAGATTCACGATAGGGCAGCACGCCTGCGGCCGCATGCGTCGCCTGAGGGATCACGGTGTAACGCACATCACTACCGCAGGCCCGCAGGGCTTCCACCAACACCTCAGACTGAGCGGGGTTGACGGTCTCGTCCTGTGCACCGTGAAAGACCCAGATCGGCTTGGCGGCCAGAGCGCAGATGTTCGACGGCACGGCGTCACTGCCGAACTCCCAACCGCCAGCTACCGGCACGAGCGCCGCAAATCGATCGGGGGAGCTCAGGCCCAACGCCCACGTGCCATAACCGCCCAGACTGAAGCCGGTCAAATAAATACGCTGCGGATCGATGGTGTATTGTTCTTCGAGCCAGGCCATGAGTGCAGCGACCAACTCGCCTTTGTCATTCCACGACTCGCCGGGCAGCAATTGTGGTGCCACCACGATAAACGGTAGATCCGATCGATCTTGCAGGATTTGCGGCAGCCCGATGCTGGTCAAGCGCTGCGGATCGTCGCCGCGTTCACCCGAACCGTGCAAGAAAACGATCAGCGGCCAACGGCGTTGAGCATCACGCCCGTAGTCGACCGGCACGTACAACAGCCCCTGCACGTCTACGGCCTGCATCTCGCCTGTGGATTTCAGAATTTGCAACGTGCTTGAAAACGGCTGCTGGGCACTGGGCGCTTGCAGCGTCGCCATTAAGGTCGGTGCGAGTATCGGCGTTGCCGGGACAGTGGGGCCAAGCTGCGCAACAGTCGGCGCAACGCTAGGAATCGCTGTGGCAACCACCGGAGGGGGCCGCCTTCCCGCACAGCTGGTAAGCGTCAACAGCAGCAATGCGGTTGCGACCCATTTCTGAATAGTCATCGTGCCTCGGCCAAAACGCGCGCCATGGCTTCTGCCGCAGCACGCAGGGCCGGCACATGATCGTAGACGGGCACACCCAACCGATCGGCTTCCTGCACTTTCAGATCGGCGGGCAAAAAGCCGAGTATCGGGATATCGGGAGTCGCTGCTCTCAAGAAAGCCTCTTCGTCCTCATTACGAAGCTTATTGCCTACCAACCAGAAATGTAACAGACCAATGTCCTGTGCTAATTGTTTGATCTGGGCGGCGGTGCCCAAACTGCGCCGCGTCGGTTCGACCACGATGATCATGGCATCGACAAAATCCACGGTGGCACGGCCCAGGTGCTCGACTCCGGCATACATATCCAGCAGCAAGACATCTTCCTCGCGAAACAGCAGATGCGTGAATAAGGTCTTGAGCATGGCACTTTCCGGGCAGATACAGCCCGATCCACCCAAATCGACCGAACCCATCTCCAGCAGTTTCACACCGCGATAGGTCACACTGAACCGATCGGGGATGTCGTCCACGCGTGGATTGATCGTGAAGAAGCCGCCGCGCGTACCGGGTTTGGCCCCGGTGCGCTCCTCGATCAACTCATTCATCTCGGCGATCGGGTGCAGTTGCTGCCGCAGCTCTGCGGGAAAACCCAGCGCGCCGGCCAGACACGGCGAGGGATCCGCATCCACAGCCAACACCTGGCGTCCCGCGTCGGCGTAGGCCTGCGCCAGCAACGCCACGAGGGTCGTTTTGCCGACTCCGCCTTTACCGCTGATGGCTAGTTTCATCTTTTATCCCTCATCCTTCCTCTTTGGATAATCCGCGACGCTGCGCCTCTTCACGCAACACCAACATGATCGCCGCCACATCCATGGTGCTGACGCACATCTGCTGCGCTCGCCGCAACGCCGCATCCGACCAGAGGGTCTTACTGGTCAACACCTCTTCGTCATTCTGCAGAACCAGCTGCAGCATGATTTCCAAGCTCAGATCGTCGTCCGGTGTGACGAAGTGCGTGCAGTACGAACAGCGTCCACAACGCCGCACATCATACCCGGTCGCTTCACGAACCAGCTGTCGCAGGCTGGCTGGCTCGCTCCGCTCTGTTCCTTCAGACATCGCCGTCACACTTTACGATTTGATCATCGTCAACAGCATCTTGAATTTCGTCAGCGCCTTCACCGCGTGCGGATCGTTGGCCGGCATGATAATCGAATCGCCCGCCTTAAGCTGATACGGCTGCCCGGAAATTCTGATCTCTGTCTCGCCATCCAGCACCTGGACCAGAGCAGCATAGGGCGTGGTGTGTTCGCTGAGCTCCTGCCCCGCATCAAACGCAAATAACGTCACCGTGCCGGTCTTTTGATTGATCAGCGTACGGCTGACCACGGCCCCCTCTTGATAACCGACCAACTCCACCGTGTGTAACACTTGTGCTGCCAGATTCTCCGTCATGCTCATCCTCCCTAGCGTAAACCTCGGCGGTGAGCCTCAGCCCGTAAGGCTAGTAACACCGCCGGAATATCGATTTGATTGGCGCAGACCTGATCGGCCCGGCCCAGTACGGCTGCGGCCCACGTAGTACGACAGGTCAATGCCCGATCGTCGTTTACCCGAATCCATTGCATCAGCAAGGACAGGCTGACGTCACCACCGCTATCGGTGATATCCTCGCACAGGGCGCAAACACAACACCGGCTGACATCCTGCCCCGTCTGAGACAACACGATCGAACGCAATGAAGCGGCACTGACGGTTATGGCTGACGACCTCACCACGACCCTCACCCCGTCGCCTTAAGCGCCCGCAACGCGCGGAGTGTGACCCATTTGTTGGGCTGCTTCTTGCGCCCAAAGTCTCCCCAGGTTTTGCCGGTATAGTCATACTCCAGCAGCCAGCGTCCCTGATCATCTTGTTTGTCACGAACGAGCGCCAACGCCTTAGCCAAGCGGGGATCGCGCCCATACCCTAAGGCGACCAGCGCTTCAATAATCTGCAGCACATCGGTCACATAGAAAACCGGAAAACCCAACTTCCACCAACTCTGGCTAGGCTTGCTGCTAAAGCCCGCAGGGTAAGCGGCAGTAGCCGGATCGACGCTGAAGAGAAACGCAGTGCCTTGCTTGATGGCGCGTTTCATCAACGGAGTGCGCTGCGTACTGGGCACCTTGCTCAGGGCCAGCATCACTTTGACACCCCCCCACGCGCAGGGCAGCTTATTATTTGAGCCGCAAGCAAACAACGGGCCGCATTTTCCGGCATAGTACCGCACCGCCGCCCGTTTATCGGCCACAGGCGCAAGGCCCTCGCCGGTGACCGTGCGCGCCATCCACTCGAAGGCCGTCACCAACCGTGGATCCTCGTAACCCAATTCGAGCAAGGCCCAACACAAATTGCCCTGCAAACAATCAGCGGTGCCCGACGGTGCGCCCGACGCCGTGATCTGCCCGCCTGCGGCTAAAGCATGATCGAGGAAGTACGCACAGGCCAACGCAATACGTTTGTCGGCCTCGATTGATGCGCCTAGCTGGGCCAGTGCGATCAGCGCCCACACCGTTGATTGATATTTTGGATTGTAGCCCGGGCCAGGCTCCACCCAAAAGCCCGCCTTGTCCATCGCGGCCAGGACCGCGGCGATCGGCCCCTGCTGGTGAGCGGCCTTGCGCGCGGCGCGCAATTCACGATCATCGGCCGACAGTTCCATCAAATCGCGCAGCGCCAGATAACGCACGCCGGGATCATCCTTCTCCAACAGCCACGCTACGGAAGCGCCTTTCAACTGCATTTGCCATGACATCGACTTTGCCTCCTACGACCGGTCACTCCGTGCAATGAAACTGCTACAGTGTCGCAAGATGTAACGAAGCCGTGCGTACCGTCAGGCTACCGCCTTGAGTACGCGCAGTGCACGCAACGTCACCCATTTGTTGGGCTGTCGCTTAGGGCCAAAACTCACCCACGTTCTGTATTCATATTCCAGCGACCAACGCCCCTGATCATCTTGCTTGTCACGGATAAGGGCCAGTGCATTCGCCAGTCGCTTATCGCGGCCATAACCCAGCGCCGTCAGAGATTCAACATTTTGCAGCAGATCCGTCACATAGAAGACCGGAAAACCCAGCTTCCACCAGTTTGGACTGGGCTTGCTGCTAGTGCCGCCGGGATAAGTCGCCATAGCTGGATCGACGCTGAAGAGAAATTCAACACTCTGCTTGATGGCGCGTTTCATCAATGGTGTGCGCTGCCGCACAGGCACTTTGCTGAAGGCCAGCAGCACCTTGATGGCTCCCCAAGCGCACGACCGGTGGTTGTTGTACCCGCAAGCAAAGCCCGGCCCGGA
>JAUQXC010000016.1 GCA_030834825.1 Thermoflexales bacterium | reverse complement strand
GTGATCTTCGGCGGCTTGTCGAAATTGAAGTCTGCGGTAGAATCTGGCGCTTGAAGCCACTCCCTTATCCGCACATTCAACCCGAATGGCGGCTCTGAAAGAACTCGCTGGTGTTGCTGAAGTAGCACAACCAGCCGTGCTGGAGAAGCAAAGAAAGAAGAATCATGACGAAGAAATGCATAGCAGTCTTGACGAGCGGCGGCGATGCGCCCGGCATGAATGCCGCCGCGCGCGCCGTCGTGCGGACCGCACTCGAGCGGGGCATCCGTGTCTTTGCGGTTTATGAAGGCTATCAGGGCCTGATCGAAGGCGACACGTACATTCGTGAAATGAACTGGGACTCCGTGGGCGGCATCCTGGGTCTGGGCGGCACCATCATCGGTACGGCCCGCTCCGATGGTTTCCGCACGCGCGAAGGGCGCCGCATTGCGGCCCGCAACCTGGTCGAACGTGAAGTCGATAGCCTGGTGGTCGTCGGCGGCGATGGCAGCTTGACGGGTGCTAATCTCTTCCGGCAGGAATGGCCTTCCTTGCTGACAGATCTGGTCGAGCTGGGCGAGATCACGGCAGAAGCAGCCGCCCAGCGCGCGAATCTGTTCATCGTCGGCCTGGTCGGCTCGATCGATAATGATATGCACGGCACCAGCATGACCATCGGTGCGGACACGGCCCTGCATCGCATCACCGAAGCCATCGACGCGATTGCCAGCACGGCGGCCAGCCACCAGCGCACCTTCGTCGTCAAAGTCATGGGCCGCAATTGCGGTTACCTGGCGTTGATGGCGGCCCTGGCCACCGGCGCGGAATGGGTGCTGATTCCAGAGAATCCCCCGGAGTGGGACAATTGGGAAGAAAAGATGGTGGCCGATCTGCGGCGCGGTCGGCAAGCGGGCCGTCGTGACAGCATTGTCGTGATCGCTGAAGGCGCGCGAGATAAGCACGGCAACCCGATCGGCAGTAGCTACATTCAAAAGTTTTTAGAAGAGGAGCTGCGCGAAGAAGTGCGCGTCACCGTCCTGGGGCACGTGCAGCGTGGCGGCGCGCCGAGCGCGTTCGATCGCAACCTGGGCACCATGATGGGGTATGAAGCCGTTCAAACGGTGCTGGCGGCGCAGCCGGAAGACGAGTCGCAGATGATCGCCCTGCGGGGCAACCGCATCACCACCGCGCCGTTGATGAAGTGCGTGGAACAAACACGCGCCATCGCCGCCGCGATCGACGCTCACGATTATGAGCGGGCCATGACGCTGCGCGGCGACAGCTTCAGAGAAACCTTTCGCACGCTGCGCACCTTATTGCGTTCGCTGCCCCACGCGCCAACACCCGGCCAGAAGCACCTGCGGCTGGCCGTCATGAATTGCGGCGCGCCGGCGCCGGGCATGAACACGGCAGTACGCGCGGCGGTGCGCCTGGGCCTGGATCGCGGGCACACTATTCTGGGCATTGCCAACGGGTTCAAGGGCCTCATCGACGGTGAAGTACAAGAGATGGACTGGATGAGTGTGAACGGCTGGGCCGCCACCGGCGGATCGAATCTGGGCACCAGCCGTGAAGTGCCCAGTGGTCGTGATTTCTATGCCATCGCACGCACGCTCGAAAAGTACGGCATTCAAGGCATTCTGATGGTGGGCGGCCTGTCGGGCTATCAGGGTGCCTATCAACTTTTCCGCGAGCGCGAGAACTATCCGGCCTTCAACATCCCGATCATTTGTCTGCCCGCCTCAATCAACAACAATCTGCCCGGCTCTGATCTGAGCGTTGGCGCGGATACAGCCTTGAACGTGATCGTGGAGGCGGTGGACAAGATCAAGCAAGCCGCCGTCGCGCAGCGCCGCTGTTATCTCGTCGAAGTCATGGGCCGCAAATGCGGTTACCTGGCCTTGATGAGCGGCCTGGCCACCGGGGCCGAGCGCGTCTATCTGCACGAAGAAGGCATCTGCTTGAGCGATCTGGTCAACGATGTGGAACAGTTACGCCTGGGCTTTGAGCATGGCAAGCGGTTGGGGTTAATGATCCGCAATGAAGAAGCGCACCAAGTCTACAGCACGAACGTGTTGTGCGCCATCTTCGAAGCGGAAAGCAGCGATCTGTTTGAAGTGCGCCAGAGTATCCTGGGGCACATCCAGCAGGGCGGCAACCCTTCGCCGTTCGATCGCATTCAGGCCACGCGCTTCGCCGCACGCTGCATTGACTTCCTGATCGAACAGGCGCAGCTGGCGGAACCCGCCGGGTCTTTCATGGGGTTGGAAGCAGGCGGCCTGAACTTGCATTCATTGGAGGAGCTGCCCAAGCTCGTGGACAAAGAAAACCAGCGACCCAAGCGGCAGTGGTGGATGGATGTGCGGACCATCGCCAAATTGATGTCGCAGCCCATGCCCAGCTGGCAGATAGAGCAAGGAAAGTAAATGAAAAGCGGTCGGGACTCTCCGGTCCCGACCGCTGTGTTATACGCTAACGCGCAAGAGGGTCG
>JAUQXC010000159.1 GCA_030834825.1 Thermoflexales bacterium | reverse complement strand
ATCGATGACATAGCCCGGCCCCGGCTCGACGTTGCTGCCGCCGATGTTCTGTATGATGAAGGCGGCGCGCCCCGCGGCTGCTTCATACCAGCCACTGCTGATAATCAGATCAGGCAGGCTGGCGGACGGCACGATGTCAACGGCTTTCGTCGCTTGTGCCGCACTCTGTGCGCCACAATTCTGCACCGTCACTGTGATCGTCTTGGGGCCGGTGCTGCTCCAGTTGAAGGTTTGGCCCGTCTGCGTGATTGTGCCCGATGTCGTCCGTGGTGTTTGATCTGTGGCCTCCCACGTGAACGTGATCGGTGTCGTGGGCGCGATCGGGCTGGTCGTGGCCGTAAAGGTGTAGTTCGTGCCAGTGAGTCCTGTGCTCACGCCGATCAAACTCACATCCGAAATCGGATTGGGGCAGCTAGGTAGCGGCGTGGTGATGGTGATCTGATGCGTATTCGTAAAGGTACCGCCGCAGTTCTGAGCCACTAGCTGCACCATCTTCGTGCCCGTCGTGTTGAAGGTGTACGGGAAAGTCAAGCCGGTGGGGCATGGATCCTGATGGATTCCGCCGCACACCAGATCGGTGACCCGCCACGTGTACGTGAGTGGTTTGGTAGGACTGCTGGGAACCGGCACAGCCCGGAAGGTATACTGTGTGCCGGTCACGCCCTGTGTGGCGCCGTTGATGCCGACACTCGTCAGTGGCGCGGTGCAGGTGTGATAGGTGACGATCAAGCGCGCTGCGTTGTTGGCAGGCCGCGCATAGAACGAGTAACTGCTCGTGCCGGTGGGATCAAGCCGCAGTTGAATGCCATGATTCGCAATCGTGCCGGAGAACCAGCCGCGCACGAGGTTGCTCACATCCCAACGCAACCAGCCGGTGGCATACGCCTTGGGCAGATCGCCCATCGTTTGCGTGACGGGCCGCGTATTCCAGTTGACGGTTGATTCGTCCCATGTTGAGAGAATGGCATCAGCCCAGATGTCGGTGGGGGCCTCGGGCTTCAGTAAATTGATCTCGGAGTACAGCTCCAACGCGGCGGTGACGATCACGGCATTCGACGGCAAGCTGGATGTGTCGAACTTTAGCAATGTGTTACGGGCGTTGCCACTTAAGCGGCCCACATACAGTTGGCTGTCGGTACCATAGTTGGTGGACGGCAAGGCCTGGTTGATCCACGTATCGGCTTGCACGGGCAAAATGGCAGGTGAGCCTTGCGTGGCGTAGATCACGGTGAGGCGCGGCAGACGCAGTGAGGCGTTCTCGCTTGAATCGTAATCGAGCGTGCCGAAGGTCGTGCCGGACTGCGCCATCAGGAAGCCGTAGTTGGTACGCGTTCCTGATTTCCACTGCTGCGCCAACGAGGTCACATTCCACTTGTGCCAGCCCAGCCCATTGACCGTTTGCGATCCGTAATCGGTTGAATAGGTGGGCTTGGTATTCCACGTCACCGTTGTCTCGCTCCACGTCCCTAACGCGGCATAAGCGCGCAAATTAGGTGTGGAACTGACCGGCGCGTACATTTCCAGCGTCGCGGTGACAATCGTCGCATTGGCCGGCAGCGACGAAATATCGAACTGCACCAGCGTTTGATACGCATCCGACGGCGCGAGGACGCGGCCTGTACGCAGATACGTCGTCGCGCTATAGTTCGTGGTGGGCGAATTCTGCCGCACGTGCGCATCGGCTTGCGCCATGAAAGTGATTTGCAGGTTGTTGGCTTCAGTGACGAGCGGTGCTTCAGGGCGGCACACCGCACCGATCGGTTGGGCTGCGCCCGACGGCGACCAGGTAGGCAAAGCGATCGGCGTTGAGGATGGCACTGCACTGGCCGGGAACACCCTCGCCAATAGGCTCAACATTGCAACGGCCATGATCAGGGTACTGAATAAAGTTGTGCGTTTCATAAAGATTCCTCCAAGCGCGCTTGTGGTAACGCTTCGCGGTGAAGGTTTTTCCACCTTCACCGCGAAGAGACGTGTGCCGCACGGTCTACTTGATGCCCAACCGCTCGGCTTCTTTCGGTTCCTGCTGTTTCAGTAAATCGAAGTTGGCATACTGTCCGATGATGTTGAAACTGGCCAGCACTTTTTGCAGATCTTGATCTTTATCGAAGTAATACCCGGAGAGTTCGGTGTAGGTCTTGTACCACGCTTCGTTGGCGATCTTCCCCAGCGCCAAGTTGATAGCGTTGTCTACACTGGTACGATCGGAGGCGTTGAGGGCCTCGCGCTGTTTGCCCAACTCGATCAGCTGCTGAAGCGTTTGCTCTTTCAGGTCTTTCACTTGTGGCAGCACGTTCGCCGCGTCTGGTTTCCGTTCCAGCAGCTTCGTCACTGCTTCAAGTGAGCGGACATACACCGCGCCGATCTTGTCGCCCAGTTCCTTGGGTGTCATGGCCTCAGGCGCAGGCGGCGTCGCCGTGGGTTGTGCGGCATTAGCTGAAACAGGCGTAGGACCAGATGACGGTGGCACCGCTGGCGCGGGTGTGCCGCCTCCACCGCACGCGGTCAGGCACAGGGTCACAATCATCAATACGGTCATGAGGCACAACAGTTTGTGGTGCATGAGGCTCCTTTACTTGATGACAACGGGCAGATAAACTTTGTACGCAATGCCATACAGCCGCGACAGCCCAGTGGTGGTGCCTTTGCTGATGTTGGGAATGGTGCCAAAGGCCGCCGAGGTACTGGTGGTGCGCACACCTTGATTCTGCGCCAGCGCAAAAGGCAGGGTAGCCGACCAGCTGCCGTCGGCGGTGGCGGTGACGACAGCCAGCGATTGCAGCGCCTCGGTGATGGCGTCGTTGTCGTCGAGAAACAATTCGATGACGCAGTTGGGGCAGGCGCTGCCGTCGCCGCTGACGCCCGTCGCCAACGTGCCGGTGATGCCGGTGACTCTGGCCGGCTGGAAGAATTCAAAACCGTTGGGCAGCAGCGGCCCCAATTGGATGGCGTCTTCGGGTTTGGGATTGCCCTGCACGGCGGGCCAACCATTGGTTTGCTTGATAACGTTGCGGCGCAGCGTGCATTCATCGTACAGGTTGTCGTTGAGGGAAATTCCGGACAGGCGCGTATTGACGATGGTGTTGTCGGCCACCCATGTGTTTTTCATATCGCCGGTCATGATGATGCCGCGGCCGCAGGCTCCCACTTCCGTGTTGTCGATGTCCACGCCGATGCGGTTGTTTTGAATGGTATGACCCGTGAGGCCGACCACGCTCACGCGCAGCGCATCGGGCTGCTGGGACAGCACAAAGATTTCCTGGCGCAGCCCGGCGATGATGTTATTCTCGATATGTTGGTTGACGCCTTCCACGGAAAGGCCGCCGCCGCCCAGCCAATCTTCGGTAGTGCACCACAGGGCCGGATCGGCATTCTTGATGACGTTGCCATCGGCCTGCGTCCCGACGTAGTTGCTGCTAAAGAGATTT
>JAUQXC010000158.1 GCA_030834825.1 Thermoflexales bacterium | reverse complement strand
GGCGTGTCGCGTGTGGGCGCGCTCGGGGTTCTATCAATCATCGGGCGCGTTTGGTTTTCGCGATCAATTGCAGGACATCATGGCGCTCACTCACGCCGCGCCGCACCTCGCCCGCGCGCACATCGTGCAAGCCGCGCAATTCCAGTTCGATGCCGGCGACGTGCTGCACTGGTGGCATCCGCCGTCAGGCCGGGGCGTCCGCACGCGTTTCTCAGATGATCTATTGTGGCTGCCGTTTGTCGTCGCGCACTATGTGACGGCGACCGGCGACGAAACGATCCTGGATGAAAACATTCCATTTCGCACCGGTGCACCGTTGGAGCCGGGCGAGGCCGAACGCTACGATCAGTACTTACCCACCGTCGAAACGTACACGCTCTACGAACATTGCCGGCGCGCCTTAGAGAAGGGAACCACCGCCGGGGCGCAGGGACTCCCGTTGATGGGCAGCGGCGATTGGAACGACGGCATGAACCGGGTCGGTATCGAAGGTCGGGGGGAAAGTGTGTGGCTGGGTTGGTTCTTGTGCGCGACGTTGACACGCTTCGCGAAGGTATGCGAGGGTCGCGGGTATCAGACGCAAGCGACGGCCTATCGGCAGCGCGCCGCTGAGCTGAGCCAGGCAATCGAAGCGAGCGCGTGGGATGGCGCGTGGTATCGGCGCGCGTATTACGACGACGGCACACCACTCGGATCGGCGGCGAACAACGATTGCCAGATCGATTCGATCGCGCAATCGTGGGCGGTCTTGTCCGGCGCGAGTAACTCCGATCGCGCGCCACAGGCGATGGAAGCGGTGGCCGATCGGCTCGTGTGCCAATCCGATCAACTCGTGCTCCTGCTCGCGCCGCCGTTCGATCAAACCCCGCGCGATCCCGGTTACATCAAAGGGTATCCGCCCGGCATTCGTGAGAACGGCGCACAGTACACGCACGCGGCGACGTGGGCGGTGTGGGCGTTTGCCGAACTCGGGCAGGGTGATCGCGCTGAAGCGCTGTTCCGGTTGCTCAACCCCATCTATCACAGTGACACGCCGGACAAAGTTGCGCGGTATAGGGTGGAGCCCTACGTCATCGCCGCCGACGTTTACAGCGCCTCATCGCATGCTGGACGCGGTGGCTGGACGTGGTACACCGGCTCCAGCGGCTGGATGTATCGCGTGGGTCTCGAGGCAATCCTCGGCATCCGGCGCAGGGGGCAGACGTTGACGATCGATCCGTGCATTCCGAAAACATGGTCGAGTTATCAAGTGACGTATCGTGTAGGCAAAACAACATTTCAGATCAGCGTGGAAAATCCAGCGGGTGTCAATCGCGGCGTCAAGCACATCACCCTGGACGGAAACGATTTGAACGGCAACGAGATTCCACTACGGGAAGATGGGGGTGAGCATCAGGCTATTGTGGTGCTGGGCGCAGTCGCCGCGACACCTGGATAACAGGCGGCAAGACATAGAGGTGAGTCAGCATGAGTACACGCCAAACGAATACCGATCGCTGGGCACGTGAATGGTATGCTCGTTTCCGCCTATGCGACTCGTCGTCAAGGCTGTCGTTCCTCCGCCTCCGCGGAACGGACCAAACCACGACGTACTTCCGATAAGGAGTAAAGATCATGGTAAATAGAACGTCGCTGATTGTCACTCAACTGAACGATAGCCATGCTTATTTTGAGCTACACCAGGAGATGTTCTGGCAGGGCGGTCAGGCAGTCTATCGTCCTGCGGGAGGGTATGCCCGCATGGCCACAATCATTAAGCAGCTGCGGGCCGCGAACCAGGAGCGTGTGCTCTTTTGCGATTGCGGCGACACTCTTCATGGCACCCATCGCGCCCTAAAGACGCAGGGACAGGCTTTGATCCCCATTTTAAGTTCATTGGGTCTGGACGCGATGACGGCCCATTGGGAATTCGCTTACGGTCCCGCAACCTTCAAGCAGCGCGCAGCGGAACTCAACTATCCGATGCTCGCGGTCAATGTTTACGATCAAGCGACGAAGGCGCATCTTTTTCCACCGTACAGCGTGAAGGAGATCGGCGGGATGCGGATTGGTCTCATAGGCATCGCCTCCAATATTGTGGACAAGACCATGCCGCCCTCTTACAACGAGGGACTGGAGTTCACCCCGGGTCGAGAAGAACTTCCTCCCATCATTGATATGCTACGCACTCAAGAGCAGGTAGACCTGATCGTTCTCATCTCCCACCTGGGATTTCCGCAAGACATGAAACTTTTGTCGGAGGTGCAAGGTATTGATATTTGCCTGAGCGGTCACACCCATAACCGCCTTTATAAACCGGCCCGCCAGGGGAAAACATTGGTGATATAGTCGGGCTGCCACGGCTCCTTCCTGGGTCACTTGGATTTGGAATTAGAGGGTAAACAGATCGTTGACTATCGGCACCAACTGATTGAAGTGGAAGCCACTATAAACCTCGATCCCGCAGTAGATGACCTTATCCGTCAATACCTGAGCACACAGCTGGCCTGCCGCCTGAAAACTCTCGGCAACATCGAAGGGAAGAACAAGTGGCGTCCTGGCCGAACAACTGACTCATGGTGAAGTCGGAACGCAACCGGTGAACTGGGCGTCATCCAGTTCGCCCGCGCCGACAAACGACTTGCCGATCAGCTGTCCCCACAAGGCTCCCAGATTGAATGTGATGTTCGCGCGCGGAGCCAGGATGCTTCCCTGAATTCCGATCTGGCTCAGCGTGAGCGTCTGGGCCTGGTAAAAGTTATAAAGCACGCGCTGGCGATTCACGCCAAACAGGAAGAAGCCGAAGTTCATCAGGCGATCGGCCGTGCCATCAATGTTGATCAGCACTGTCGAACCAGCCGGCGCGCTAATCAAAACACCGTGGGCGCGGTTCAGGTCTGCGCCTGACACCCGAAAGATGTTCAAGTCGGGATGACTGCCACTGAAAATGATTTGCGCGGTTGGGCCACCCCAATCTTGAACGTGGGTATCACCATTGACGGTGAGATTAGCGTAGTTGTCCGATCGCGTGAGAAGTTCCTGCTCGGCAGCTGTGAAGTCGATTGGAACGGGCACGCTGCGGTGAAGCACCCCAGCGAAGCTGGTATTTTGACTGACGGTTGCCGTACCTCCATAGAGGGCATTGCCGTGAACGCGCCCGCCCTTGAAGTTTAGATCGTGTCCCACGATGAGCACATCCTGAACAGGACCGGCTACAGCGTCACCCACGCTGTAGCTGGCCACCGACAAGTCATGGCCTACCGCCAAACGCCCCGCGACATCGGAGCCGGGTAAAAGATTCCCGTGCGCATCGCGCGCACCACTGAAGTTTTCCAAGAAGAAGCCGTTATAGTTGGCGGCGGCCCCCAGTGTACTGGCCGAACAGGAACCCGGTGTTGTCGTGGGTGTGACTGTCGGCGTGGGTGTGCTGCAGTAAAGGTCGCCGGCGATCGCCAGGTAGATGGCCAGCAGATCGGCCGAAGCGGGCGCCGCATGGTAATCTGTCTCGCTGGAGGCGATGGCCTGCATCAGTTCGGCGTCGATATCGCGGCCCAAGCCGATCGTGATGATGCGTGTCCCGGCCTGCTTCGCTGCCTGGGCGGCTGCCAGTGCATTGCCCCCGGCCGTGGGCTGTCCATCCGACAGCAGGATGATCACCGGTAGCGCCGCTGGGTTGTGACGATTACTCACCAGCTCTTGCTGGGCGGTCGCGATCGCTGCTGCAATGTTGGTCATGCCATCTGCCGCTAAGGCATTGATCTCCCGCTTGATCAAGTCGACCCGCTGCGTGAGTCCCTGTTCCAAGCGGGTCTGCGTAGAGAAGGCGACCAGCCCAACTTGATCGTTCGAGAGGTGCATGGCATCCACAAAGGACTTAGCTGCGCGTTTGGCATCGGTCAAGGGCTGGCCCGCCATTGAACCAGAGCGATCCAACACCAGGATGACATCGACGGGCTGTTGAGACGTTATGCAGGTCGATGTCGGGGTTGGTGTGATTGTTGGCGTACGAGTCGGCGTGCGGGTAAAGGTTGGGGTTGCGGTTGGAGTCGGGG
>JAUQXC010000157.1 GCA_030834825.1 Thermoflexales bacterium | reverse complement strand
TGGATCAGATGATCTCGGCGGCCGGCCAAGCCGATCACGCGCTGTGGATCGATTGCCGATCGCTGGAGACGCAGGCAGTGCCACTGCCGCCGGAAACCGTGGTCGTGGTGCTGGATACAACCACGCGGCGCGGCCTGGTGGATTCGGCGTACAACGAGCGTCGCGCACAATGCGAGGCCGTGGCGCAATTTTTCGGCGTGAAAGCGCTGCGCGATGTGACCCTGGCGCAGTTGAACGAGAAGCGCGCTCAACTCGATCGGGTGGCGTACCGCCGCGCACTGCACGTGATCAGCGAAAACGATCGCACCCTGCAAGCCGGGGAGGCGCTGCGGCGCGGCGACGCGATCGAAGTGGGACAGTTGATGCAGTTGAGTCACATGAGTCTGCGCGACGACTTCGAGGTGTCGAGCCGGGAATTAAATGTCATGGTGGAATGCGCCGAGCATCAATCCGGCTGCTATGGCGCGCGCATGACCGGCGGGGGATTCGGCGGCTGCGCCGTGGCGTTGGTGCGGCAAGACGCAGCAGAGACATTCAGCGCGGGGGTTGCCGCAGAGTACCAAGGAGCGACGGGGCTCACACCGAATATCTACCTCTGCACGGCAACGAATGGGGCCGAAGTGGTGTAAGGTCCCCAGCTTACTCGCACGGCTGCACCGCAGCATAATTTGCTTCTTTGTTCAGCCAGGGTCTCTTCACCAGATACGAAGTGTAGTAGCGCACCTCACTCCACAAAAAGCCGAGTTGGCTCGACAGGCTGATGTAACGCGAAGTCGGTGTAGGCGCGGGATACGCATTCAAGCCAAAGTCGCGGGCCATCGTCACAGCCCGACGCATGTGCAGCGGATCGCTCACCACCAACACCCGATCGAACTGTTGCTGTTCAACAATGGCTTTAGCGCCCAGCAGATTCTCGTGCGTAAAATGCGAAACGGTCTCGCAGTAGACATCCTGTGACGCGACACCTCGCGCGACGGCATAGCGGCTGGCCGCAATCGCTTCCGCTGTGGCTTCACCTTCGCCCACTCCGCCCGTAAAGATAATGGACTGAACGCGACCGGCCCGATAGAGATTGATCGCGTGCTTGATGCGTTCTTCAAAGACCGGCGAGGGTTGACCGTTCCAGGCGGCGGCGCCGAGCACAATTGCCGCAGCCGCCGGGTCATCGTCTTGCACCGTGGCGTAGGTTGCGATCTCGATCGCCAACGCCATGATCCACCCCAATGCCAGACCGGGCACTAGCAAGAGCAGGCGCAACCGGCGAGAGCGAAACAACCTTGAAACAAAAAACCGGGTTTCCTCCGTTCGTCTGGGTGAAACAGACTGAGCGGAAAAATCCGGTTTTTGATTTTGCTGGCGCATGAGCTACACGGAACGGGCTGTGATCATTAGGTCGCCCGGTCGTCTTTCACGTCCGCGTTGTTCTTCACGCCTGCGTCGTCTTTCACGCCTGCGTCGTCCTTCACGCCCGCGTCGCGCCTTGCCACGGCGATATGTTGGCGCAGCTCTTCAGCCATCTTGATAATCTCGTTGACTTGCTGCACGGCTTCGTCGTCGGGCGCTTCGTTCTGGGCCGCGTAGAGATTCACCAGCATGCTGTTCATGGATTCCGACATGGCGCCGAAGATCTGATCGGCCGTCATCTGGTGCGGATCGACGCCCCACACGGCCAGGCGCGCATCCATGAGGCGCTGAAACTCGGCGTCGTCGAAGTCTGCCTCAGTGTGAGCGTAGGCTTGATACAGGCGCTCGAGCTCCTCGGGGTCGGTTGGGAGTTGTTCGGGGAGTTTCATCACAGCCTCCACGCAGATATGCCGCATTATACCATCCGCTGAACAACCGGTAAGGCGTAAAGGTGTGCGGGACATGATATAATCTCTCCCACTTTAACCGCTGGTCTTTATTCATTAAGTTACGGCTCTACCGACTGCCCGTGTCCTGCGTAGCACCCTTTAGGGTCGAAGCGGCGGACCGCCTGGCGTGAGCGGGATGATGGTTGATCGCTCCCGCTGGATTGGGCGGTGGACACTTGCACCCACTGCGTGCAGTGCGGTGTTTGACAATCCACCGCGAGCTCTTCCCGTTAAACCCGGAAGAGCCATTGTTATTTGATTATTGTTCAGGGGAGTTCCTATGTCCCGGTCTGGTGTCATCAAAGCCTATCGTCCCTATCTCGACGTCGCCAATATCGAACCCGTCACCCTGCTAGAAGGCGACACGCCGCTTATTCCTGCGCCGCGGCTCGCCAGTGCCTTGGGGCTGCCCTATTGCGATCTGCGGGTGAAGTATGAAGGTCTCAATCCCACCGGCTCGTTCAAAGATCGCGGCATGACAGCGGCGATCACGCAGGCGCTGGCTGACGGCGCGCGATCGGTGATCTGCGCGAGCACGGGCAACACGGCGGCTTCGGCCGCGGCCTATGCGGCGCGCGCCGGATTGAAATGCGTCGTCTTGATCCCGCAGGGCAAAGTGGCTGCGGGGAAGCTGGCCGGGGCCATCGCGTATGGCGCACAAGTCATCGCCATTCAAGGTTCGTTCGACGACGGCCTGCGCCTGGTGCGTGAGATTTCGATGAACAGCCAGATCATGCTCGTCAACTCGATCAACCCCTATCGCCTGGAGGGACAGAAGACCGCCGCCTTTGAGATCTGCGACGAGTTGGGTGATGCACCCGATTGGCTGTGCCTGCCCGTCGGCAATGCGGGCAACATCACAGCCTACTGGCTGGGCTTCTCGCAATATCAAGCGAAAGGCAAGGCGCAGCATCTGCCCCGCTTACTGGGTGTGCAAGCCGCGGGCGCTGCGCCATTGGTGCTTGGCTACCCGATCGATAAACCGGAGACGATCGCCACCGCCATTCGCATCGGGCGACCGGCGCGCGGCGAAGAAGCCATCATCGCCGCCCAGGAATCGAAGGGCCGCATCTTATCCGTGACCGACGATGAGATTCTGGCCGCGTGGAAGCTGTTGGCCGAGGTCGAAGGCGTCTGGGTAGAACCTGCTTCGGCTGCGGGAGTCGCTGGGCTGCGTAAAGCCGCCCAGCAAAATCCCCATGCCTACTCCAACAAGACCATCGTGTGTGTGCTGACCGGCCACGGCCTGAAGGACCCCACCACCGTCACCGAACGCGCCCCGCTTCCGCTGGAAATTCCGGCCGAACTGGACGCACTGACCAAAGTCATGGCCGGATAACGAGTAATGCCGCCTGTTACTCGTTACCCATGACTTGAACCTGTGCACGATCATGACAAAACCCTCCCGCATTTTGGTGCCTGCCACCACGGCCAACCTGGGTCCCGGTTTCGACTGCCTGGGCATGGCCTTGTCGCTGTACAACGAAATTGAAGTGATACCGCTCGCTGCAGCGCCTGACTCGACTGAGATTGTCGAGATCGAAGGCGAGGGCGCGTCGGAACTGCCTTGCGATGATCGCAACATGATCGTGTACGGCATGCATCGCGTCTTCGCCCGCGCCGGGGTGACTCCGCCGCCGTTCACGTTGAAAACGGTCAATCACATTCCGATGATGAGCGGTCTCGGCTCCAGTTCAGCCGCCATCGTAGGCGGCATCGTCGCAGGGAATGAGTTGATCGGCAATGTCTTCACCCGCGATGATTTGTTGACACTCGCCACCGAGATGGAAGGCCATCCCGATAACGTCGGCCCGGCCCTGCTGGGCGGCTTGATCGTCGCCGTGGCGACCGCCAGCCTGCCGATCATCACGCAAGTGGATGTGCCGCCGCTTCAGATGGTGATCGTCACGCCCGATCTGCGCGTCGCCACCGATGAAGCACGCCGCATCCTGCCCTCCATGCTCTCACGCCACGATGCGATCTATAACATCGGTCGTGCAGCGTTGGTCGTGCAGGCCCTGTCCCAAGGCGATTTCGATCTCCTGGGACGCGCGATGGACGACCGTCTGCACCAGCCGTATCGCAAGCACCTGATCAAAGGTTACGACGATGTGGTGAGCGCGGCCAAAGCAGCCGGCGCTTCCGCCGTCGCCATCAGTGGCTCAGGCCCCACGTTGATCGCCTTCGCACCTGATCGGCACAAAGCCATCGCGCACGAGATGCGGCAGGCCTTTGCCGTGCACGAGATCCACTCGCGCACGTGGGTGCTGGAGGTCGATCGGCTGGGGGCGCGGCGCGTTTGACTATCATGTCGTATCGCACTTACGAAGAGGTCTCGTATCTTGATACAGCTGCACAACGTCAGCTGCTGCAACAGGGTGACGCTGTCGAGCGTGTATGGGCAGCCTGGGCGCTCGGTATAGCCCTGGGAGCACAAAGCACGCCTGAGCTGATTAGCGGTCTGCATGAAAGTCCAGCACCTGGCACCCGGCGTAATTTGCTCGTCATACTGGCGGGGTTCGGTGAGCGGGAAGTCCTGCACGCCTTCGCTCAAGTTGATCCCGACGAGTATGTCCGTGCCACAGCCTGTCAGTATCTTATCCGAATAGATCCCAACGCCGGCCTAACCACAGATCCGTTCATCCGGGATCGCTTGCTGAGCGAGCCTTCAGCCATTGTGCGGCAAGCCATTCTCGCAGAACGCGCAATGGCTCTACCCGTCTTTCAATTCGAAGACCTCGCGCGGCTGGCAAACGATAATGACGTGGAAGTGCGGCGACTTGCTACAGAACGCTTATTGGCTACACAACCAGTAGAGCGACTTTTTCCAGGAATACTGGAAGACCGCATTCCACACGAACCGAATGCTGACTTGCGGCGGCAATTATTGGTGCAATGCCTGAAAGCAGAAGGCTCACGGCGACTCCTCGCATTAAGCCGGACTGTCCCGGCTCATCTCACGTCGGAAATCCTGAACTTTCTAGTCAATTCTGAAGTGCGGGTTGAGTGGGAGGCTCTTGCTCCCTTGAGCGTTGCACAAGATCCTACATGGGACATCTTACTCATAAGGCTCATGCACGCAACTGACACGCCTAGGGCGTTACCCTGGCTACTGCATGGAATGGTGCGCGCTACTCACTGGCCACAACCGCGAAATCGGCCTGAAGCGAAAGTAGCCAATGCTGTCCACACCTTTGCCTACTCTGCCGAGGAGTCTCTATTCGCCGCGCTCCCACAACTTCAAGAGATTCATGGTGAGCGGCTCGAACTACAAGATGTTCAAGCTGCGACGGCTTATCTTCAACACGAGATCGAACAACTCGAAGGATCCAGGTGGGATGAATGGGATACGGACGATGAAGCAGACATGGACCTCGCGTGGTATGAGCAAGCCGTAAACAAGCGGCGGCAACTCATCGAACTTCTAGAACGCGCCGGATAGACTTGCGTGGCCTGAAGCGCCGTTAGCTCCAGTTAGAGAGGGAGAAGCACGACGATCATGATTCATCAACTACGCATCTACGAGATCTTCGAGCACAATAAGTCGGCCTTCCACGCCCGCTTCCGCGACCACGCCCAGCGCATCATGCGAAAATACGGGTTTGAAATTGTGTCGATGTGGGAGGCCAACAGCTCGCAGCGAACGGAGTTTGTTTATCTCCTCACCTGGCCGGATGAGGTCACCAAAAATGCGGCCTGGGCCAAATTCATGGCGGACGAGGAATGGAAAGAGATCAAGCGCGTGACGAGCGCAGAGCACGGAGACCTGGTCGGTTCCATTGAGGATCGGGTGCTTGTGCCAACCGATTATTCTCCAGCATTTCCGGGTTCGTCGTAGAAACAGACCAAGCCACACCTCATCTCTGTTGAGATTGCCCTCGCCATTTGACGCTCTTCTGTCCACAGGCTACAATCTTTTCGGCATCGCCACGGGCAGGACCTTGACACTCGCCCGCGGCGGTTGATCGACTTCATAGGAACGGCGGGGTTCCCAACATGTCTCCCATCAACATCGCTTATCACCGACTCCACAATCAACACATTACGCAGACACCTTTTACCAAGCCCAGTGCTGTCGTGGACTGGCTGGTTGCCGTCCAGGCACAGGACTACTTTGGCGCACAGTGGGCGCTGGGCTTGCGTCTACGACAAGACGCGCATGACACCGACATCGATCGGGCCTTTGCCGAAGGGTCCATCCTCCGTACGCACGTCCTGCGGCCCACGTGGCACTTTGTCACACCGGATGACATCCGCTGGCTACTGGCGCTCACTGGTCCGCGTGTTCATGCGGTTAATGGCGGCATGTATCACAAACTGGAATTGGACAGCGCTACCTTAAAGCGCAGTCACAAAGTGTTGACCAAGGCCTTGCAGGGCGGCCAGCAGCTGACGCGCGATGAGCTGAGCAAGGCACTTGAGAAAGCGGGCATCGCGTTAGCTCAAGGCCAACGTCTGGCCTACATCGTGATGCATGCGGAGCTGGACGGCTTGATCTGTAGCGGACCTCGGCGCGGCAAGCAATTCACTTATGCGCTGTTGGAGGAACGGGTCCCGCCAGTCAGGACTTTGACGCGCGATGAAGCCCTGACCGAATTCGCGCGACGTTACTTCATGAGCCACGGCCCGGCCACCGCCCAGGATTTTGCCAAGTGGTCGGGCTTAACCCTCGCCGATGCCCGGCATGGCCTTGAATTCGTCAAAGATCAGTTGCAGCATGAAGTCCTGAATGGAGCCGACTACTGGTTTGCACCGCTCAGCTCATCCGCCACATGGGTATCACCCACAGCCCACTTGTTATCCGTCTATGATGAATTTATCATCGGCTACAAAGATCGCAGCATGATTGCCGGGCCTGAGGTTGCCGCCCAGTTGTTCAGAATGGGCAACGCGTTGACCGCCATCGTCGTGGTCGACGGTCAAGTCGTGGGCACCTGGAAACGCACCCTCGGAAAAGAGGCGGTCATCATCACAATCGATTACTTGACCCGCATGACCAAGACCCAGATGCGGGCCGTCGTCGCCGCAGCACAACGCTATGGCGAATTCCTCCAGAAGCCGGTGGTAATCGCTTAGCAACCAAGCTGTCAATCAAGGAAATATCTGCTATGCGCTATGGAATGAGTGCCGCTGCCCTAGTCATTCAAAACCGGCAGATTCTGCTGGTCAACCACCGAGCCGCCGGACAGTATGATTTCTGGTTGCCACCCGGCGGACGACTGGAAGGCGAAGAATCTATCTTTGAATGCGCCACGCGTGAAACATTCGAAGAAACGGGGCTTACCGTCGAACCCGTTCGCATCCTGTACATTCAAGAATTCGCTGAGCCGGATTATCACTTCTGCAAGTTCTTCATTCTCTGCTCGACCTTCAGCGGCGCGCTGACGCTGGCCCACCGCGAGCCCGAGGAAGATTTTCTGGTGGACGCGCGCTTCTTTGCCCGGCGCGATCTGATTGCGCTGGACGTTCGCCCGGAGATCATCAAGGGACAATTCTGGAATGACGTTGCGTTGAAGAATCCGCCCACCCGCTATCTGGGACTGGAAAGAATCCGTGATTGAGAGGCGTCATGAAACCTGCCGAACAAATTGCTCTGTGGGCCGATAAGTTACGCGACGTCTCAGCCATGGGCCTGATGTTTGTTAAGAGCGTTTACGACGAAACTGCCTATCGCGCCGTGCAGACGATCGCGCTTGAGATGTTGGCGCTGGCGAGCGGTGAATCGTTGGAAGCGATCGAGCCGTTGCGCACGACGATCTTCTCGAATCCAACGCCGCTCTCCTGTGGCGATGCAGCGATCATCGCTGACGACGGACGAATCCTGCTGGTCCAACGCGCCGATAACGGCCTGTGGGCCATGCCGGGCGGTGCATTTGAAGTGGGCGAGACGCCTGCCGAAGGAGCTGCCCGAGAGGCCTTGGAAGAGACCGGTATTCACTGCCAGCCGATCACGCTGGTGGGTGTATTTGATTCGCGGCATTGCGGGATGAAGACGCGTCATCATCTATATGCTTTCCTGTTTCTGTGCAAGCCGCTCGCTGAACCAAGCGAAAATCCATCGCACGCCATCGAGGTACTGAGGACTGGCTGGTTCGCCGAGGGCGATTTGCCGGAAGAGATTGACCCCGGACATCGCACGAGGATTCCCGAAGCATTTCGCGTGTGGCACGGTGATCGGCGCGCGTTTTTCGATAAGTGATCCTAAACGACGAGCA
>JAUQXC010000156.1 GCA_030834825.1 Thermoflexales bacterium | reverse complement strand
AAGTCATACTCCGCCACAGCCAGAGCTTCGTCAATGCCCCGCATGATCTCGCCGATATAGCCGGTGCCCAGATCGGGAACCAGCAACCCGACAACATGCGAACGTCCTCCCGCTAAATTGCGAGCTTGCTGGTTGACGGTATAGCCTAAACGGGTAATGGAATGGACGACTCGTTCGCGGGTTTCCGGCTTAACATGAGGATCATTATTGAGAACGCGGGAGACTGTGGCATAAGAGACTCCCGCTTCTTGCGCCACATCGATGATAGTGACATTTCCAGAAGAACGACTTACCCGGGCCACATTGCACTCCCCGTAAACAAACTCTGACTTCTGGCAGACTGGCGACCACAAGGCGCAAATACACGCGTCCTTGTAAGCGTTTACACGTCTGTTCTAAAGAAACGGCGAAAAGTGAGAGGCACTTCGCCATAGAGGGTCAAGTCATGAAAGTTTCATGTAAACGTTTACAAGAAGTTTATAACACGGAATGAGATTGCTTGTCAATACCCAATATCACCCGAAAGCGGTTTCACTTAAGCCTTTACCTCACGATGTTCTGAAATTCCCAGTTGCCCGTGGTCGTCGTGTGGAAGCAAGTCACAAAGAAGGCATATCCACCTTCGCAAAGAATTGGTCTCTCTCACCTGGCTGGCTTGAGGCAAGTGGCCCAGGAGAAGTGGTATAATAGCGTCACCTGGGGATGCACTGGCTTCGACGGGGAGTGGTCGATGTCGAGTGGCAAGCCGGGGCGCTCTGACCCCGTTAACAATGGAGCAAACTTTAAGTGCCAACCGCACTAACACCTATGCTGCTCTCCCCCTCGCTGCATAAGCTAGGGTAAAGCGCATAGATCACCTACGGGTGATCCGTCGGCCTCGATCTCGTGCCGGCAGGTCGAGGACCCGGCGTCACAATGCCGGCGTGCGGCCCACTTAACGCCGATAGAGTGGGCCAAAGACCATCGGCTGGTTGATCGGATCCACGCGTCGCTGCGCGGCCAATCAACGACACCCAAACAGCGACTAAGCTTGTAGGCATTCGCCGTCACCCTTTTCGGACGCGGGTTCGTTGAAGAACAGGGCCCCTGCCCGTGGTGACACGGGCAGCAAACCCGGCTTAATCAGGAAAAGCTTCCAGCGCGGCTGATGCCAATCCTGAGGGGTGAACTCGAAAGAGGTAAGCCCTGCATCGACTCATAGACTCCTGAAATGGAGTACTAGGGTAAGGAGGAGAAGCGCTCAATTAAATCTCGCTTTCGGCCAATTGTCTCACTGGTATAGCGACCGTTGCGCGGTGTGCAGGCCAAATATTCGGCCAGTAACAAATCACAGCGTACAATTTTTCGCCTGATTACCAGAAAAGGACGCACAAGCTTCAGAAACTCAAGCGCACGCCGATCGGTCAGTTTCCAGTCGTAAGATGGTGTGTGGTGTGGCTGGTAAGTTCGTTTCTGAATGATCGAGCCGCCCACACGAGAGCGTAGCCATTCAAGCAACTCTCGGTCGGTTGAAGCAACGGAAACGACCGGCGACGGCCACCGCGTGGTGCGGTTGCGAGAAAAGTAGATTGAGCCTTCACCATCGACAATGCCAGCGGCATAAGCAGCCTCTGTGTCGCTTAATTTCAAGGCATTCCTCCTTACAAGACGCCGGGGAAGTGGCATCGGAGCAGCGAGGTCACTTCAAGAGATAGTCAAATCGCAAACGAAAGTTTGCGGGCTGTATGTCAATTCCCGCCATCTCCACCAGGTGAAGACCTCCGAGAGTTAAATGCTCCCGGAGGTCTTTCGTATCACCAAGCACGCATTCTGTCCCCCGAAGCCGAAGGCATTGATTAACACTGCATTCACAGCCACTTGCCGCGCCTTGTTCGGCACGTAATCCAGATCACAATCGGGATCGGGTGTGGAGTAATTCGTCGTCGGTGGAATCTGACTTTCCGTGATGGCCTTCGTGCTCACCGCCACCCCAATGGATCCGGCAGCGCCCAGCGTGTGTCCCAGCATCGACTTGATCGAACTCACCGGCGGTGCTTTCTCGCCAAAGACGATCTTGATCCCGCGCGTTTCCGCGAGGTCATTGGCTTTAGTCGCCGTGCCGTGCGCGTGGATGTAGGAGATTTCGCCTGGCTGCAATCCCGATCGGCTGATGGCAGCCCGCATGGTCTGTGCCGCGCTCTGTCCCGTCATGTCCGGCTCGACGATGTTGTTCGTGTCGAGATTGGTCGCATGGGCCAAGACTTCGGCATAAATGCGGGCACCACGTTTTTGGGCATGAGTAAGTTCTTCCAAGATCAGCACGGCACTGCCCTCAGCCAGAACCGTGCCATCCCGCGTCGCATCGAACGGCCGGCAGGCCGCTGGATCGTTGCGCTGCGCCAATGCCCCCGTCGCATGGAAGCCCAGGATCGAGATGCGCAGAATGGGCGCCTCGCTGCCACCGGCCAACATCACTTCGGCCCAGCCCCGCCGGATCATCTCGGCCCCTTCGCCAATGCTCTGCACACCCGATGCGCAGGCCGTGACCGTCGTCGCATTTGGGCCTTGCAGATTGAACTGGGCAGCCACGAGCGCGGCCGGCATGTTCGCCAGTGAACTAACCACGCCCAGCGGATTCACACGCGTGCCCCCATCGGCGCTAGACAACACACCCTCAACGGTTTTATCCAAACCAGCCACACCCGCGCCCAAGCTGACACCCACGGCGCCCGGATCGATCTTCGTCAAATCCAGGGTCGCATTCTGCAGGGCCATGGTCGCTGCGGCCATGGCCAGTTGGGTAGTGCGCGATGTGCGCCGCACCAGCTTGCGATCCAGGTAGTTGGCCGGCTCGAAACCTTTGATCTCGCCCGCCACACGCACAGGTAGATCATGTGCATCGAACAGTGTAATCGGCCCAATCCCAGAGACGCCCTGGATCAAATTCTGCCACGTTTCAGTCAATGTCAAGCCCAGCGGAGTCACTGCTCCTAAACCCGTAATCACGACACGACGCCCTTGAAACATACGCCCACCCTAAAAATGAAATGGACACGGATACACGCGGATGACACAGATAGATCAAGAATCCGTGTTCATCCGTGCACATCCGCGTCCACAGAGTTAGTCCACGCTGATACCGGAACCGTCTGCTACCTCGCCGATGATGTGTGCCGCGAGGCCATCCTCTGCGGCCTGCTGCACATACCCTCGGGCTTGAACGGGCTCGAGCGCGATCAGCAATCCGCCCGACGTTTCCGGTTCGAACAAGACCGCCTGTTGGGCAGCGGTCAAGCGATCAGCAAAGAGGACGTGAGGCGTGACAAATTCCCGATTGCGATTCAGGCCGCCGGGGAAAATTTCTTGCCGGGCATATTCGAGCGCACCCGGTAAGAGCGGAATCTCGTCAAAGCGCAGGCGGAACCTGACCTGAGAGGCGTTCGTCATCTCCAGGCCGTGCCCCAGGAGGCCATAGCCGGTGATGTCGGTGCAGGCATGTGCTTCAAAGCGCTGTGCCAGATGCGAGGCATGGCGATTGAGCAGACTCATGCTCTTCACCGCTGCTGCCACATGCGCGGGATCGGCTTGCTCGCGTTTGAGTGCGGTCGTGATCAAGCCCACCCCCAACGGCTTGGTCAACACCAGCCGATCGCCCGGCTGTGCGCCGCTTTTGGCCAGAATGTAGGCGGGATGCACCATGCCCGTCACAGCCAAGCCATACTTGGGTTCCTGGTCGCTGACCGTGTGCCCACCCGTGATGATGGCGCCCGCCTCACGCACTTTCTCGGCGCCGCCGCGCAGAATCTCGGACAGGATGGCGCGATCGAGATCGTCAGGAAACGCCGCCAGGTTGAGCGCAAACAAGACTTCACCGCCCATGGCGTACACATCGCTCAGCGCATTGGCGGCCGCGATCGAACCGAACGTGTACGGATCATCCACGACGGGTGGAAAGAAATCGATGGTGCTGACGATGGCCTGCTCGTCGTTCAATTGGTACACGGCGGCATCGTCCGGCCCGTCAAGCCCTATCAGCACTTGCGGGAAGTTGCGCGCATCGAAGATATGTTGAAGCGGGCGCAGCACCTGCGCCAGATCGGATGGCCCGATTTTGCTGGCTCAACCCGCGCAGGCGGCAAGCGAAGTCAGACGGATTTCTTCGCGTGTCATGGCGCTCCTTTCACAAGGCACGATTTGCCCGTGCTTGCGCCCCAATGATACTCGATCCGCGATTGCTTGTCGATCTCAGTTCGCTGTATAATCGCATTAAATGCAGGGCAAGCACAAGCACAGCAGACGCCTACAGCGTGTGCTGGCAACCTGTCCCAATGGCGAGGTAGGCGTGGGCAAACTGGCAAAATTCGAATCAAAAGCAGAACA
>JAUQXC010000155.1 GCA_030834825.1 Thermoflexales bacterium | reverse complement strand
TGCATAGGGATTGGCACTGTCTTGTGGCTTGAAGTTATCCGGCAGTCTGGGCAGGCCGGAAGTATGCGTGGCCAGATCGAGCAACGTGATCGCTTTTCCCTGACGCGTGGGCACGGTCACCGTCGCAGGCAGGTAGTTCGTCACAGGATCATCCAGTTTCACTTCGCCGCGCTGCACCATGTCGGCCAGCAGCGACACGTTGAAAACCTTGGTGGCTGATCCGATCTCAAAGACCGTATCGCCATCCACTGGACGGCCATTGTCCCGATCGGTTGTGCCGTAAGCGATCACGCGCCGCCCCGTTTCGTCGACGATCCCCACGACGATACCCACACTGCGGCGGCTGCGCTCCACGCGATCCTTGAGCAGCGCCTGGAGTTCGGCATCGGTCAAAGGCGCAGGAACCGTGGGGGAAGGTGCGGGCACGGACGTCGATGTCGGCGTGGGCGTGGTTGCGGCAGAAGTACAAGCGACAGCCAACCAGAGGCACGCCATCAACAAGAGCGCTGTACAGATTTTAGGCATGATGAAATCTCACTTTGCAGAGACATTGGATTGAATCGATTGTCACGGCGAAGGCAGATGGTGCTCCCAACAGGGAATTGCTCGACCGCGTGGATCGGCCACAGTAGCACGGTAGGCAGATAGGTGCTTGTCCTTCATTCTAAAGCAAAGGGGCGGCGCGGTCTTGTTTAGAGACGAAGTTTCTTTGCTTTTTGGCGCAATGTGCAACTTCGGGTAGAATGTGCTGCAAGTAGTCACGGCTTGGAAACAGGATAATGAGGAAGCGCATGCGCAGACAGCACGGCCAGCTAACTCCCAGTTACTTTGTCGATGTCGTGTGCCGCTATGCCGTCGAAGCAGGGATCGATGCCACGGGCTCGTTGGAAGCAGTCGAGCTGGAGGCCGGCCTATTGGCAAGCCCAACGCTGAGTGTTTCGGTTGAGAAATGCCTGGCTTTGTGGCATGAGGTAATGACGCGATCGAATGATCCAAACTTCGGCCTGCACTTTGGCGAAAAGGTGAACCGGTTGGCCACCGGGCATATTATCACCTCGCTGCTGCTGAACTGCACCACCATCGGCGAAGCTTTAGAGAAGATGACGCGCTATCAGAGTCTCAGCACTGACTTTTTCCAGACTTCGCTGCGCCGTGAGGGCGAGTATGTCTTTCGCGTGATCGAACCAGCCGTGGTTGAAGGTGTCCCACTCCACCGTCACCACGCTGAAGCAGCGCTGTGTGTTCTGGCGCATACGCTGCGACTCCTGACACGAGGCCGCATTCAGTTTGTTGAAGCGCACTTCACCCATCCCCGCCCGACCGACATCGGCGAACATCAGCGGATTTTTGCCTGTCCCAGCTTGTTCGATCAACCGCGGACTGAACTGAAGTTCCCGCGCGCCGTGCTGGCCTGGCCGATTCCCATGGCCGATGCCCAGATGCTGGCAAATCTGGAGCACCTGGCGCAGAGCGTAGAGCGATCCATCTACCAGGTCGAGAGCTGGTCCGATCGAGCAGCCTGCCGGATCGAGCAACTGCTACAGCAGCACCAAGCACCTACGCTGAAAGGCGTGGCTGCGGCGTTAGCTATCAGCCCGCGACAATTGCAAAACCATCTCCGCCATGAATCCACAACGTTCCAGATTCTGCTGGATAAACAACGGCAGGAAGCAGCCCTCAGCTATCTACGAGAAAGCACGTCGACGTTGTATGACATCGCCTGCCAGCTCGGTTTCTCAGGACAAAGCGCCTTCAATCACGCCTTCAGACGTTGGCTGGGCATCAGCCCCACCGAGTATCGGCGCGCCTTGAGGCATTAAAACGCACTTCGCGCTTAAGCCGAGTGCCTTGCTGTGGGAGCGGCCAATTGGCCGCCCCCAACGTTTGCCTTGCAACAGCCAGGTGCGCGGATCACGCCCGAAGGCGAGGCGCTTGGCCCACGTGGTGGGCAACTGCCGCAAGACGTCGGCGTTCAACTCGAACGACTGATCGAGATTGAATCCATTTGCGCTCAACACCCGTTGAATCTGCATTGCTCCTCCGGGCAATGACCAACCTGCCTCGGCCAGTGCGCCGCCGTTAAGACGTACCGCTAGGTCTGCGCCAGGTCGTGCGAGCGCGGCAAGCCCAGCCAGCAGCGCAGCATCGCCGGCGAGCAATCCCTCAAGCAAGCTGCCCCACGGAAAATTGATGGTCACTTCGGTCGCCAGAGCCTGTAGCTCGGCAGGCAAGGTCAGGACGTTGGCGATGAGATACAGCGCATTGCGCGGCGTGCGGCGAGAAGCTTCGCGCAAGTTCTCACGACAGGCGTCGAGACCAATGGCAAAACAGTCGGGCCGCGTGCGCGCGACATGTTTCACATAGCGGCCATCACCCGTTCCCAGATCGATCAAGATCTGTTGATAACCCCTTACACGAGCCTGCAATTCGGCAGTATCGATAAACAGGGCCTCTTTGCCCTGAATGCTCTCCATGTTTATCCTCCATTCTGTTGTGCCGATTTCGCTGAGACGGAAACGGAAACAGAATGGAGTGGAGGCGCGCGGGCAGACGCGGCGCGGCATCGCGCGGCGCGCCAGGTGCAGCGACGTCAGGCACCGTCCAGATCGTCAGGTGGTGGTTCTAAAGGAAAGTAGGGAAACGCAAAAAAGGCCCGTTGGGCCGCGAGGTTAACAACTAGCGAGATGAAGTGAAAGGTCTAGCAGGGTGGCCGTGCCAGGATCTGTTTGACTGCACACATAGGTTGATCTTCTTTCTAGGCGCTGGATTTCGCATCCACATTATAAGCCCAGGACCGTTTCTCGAAAAGGGGTCAGGGCAATTGCTCCACGGCCCTCACAAGTCGTCGCTGGCCACGTCGCCTCGTCGTATCCGGCGCAGTGCGCCGGCGACGCGCCGGGCGCCATTCGCCCGGGATTTGCTTGCCCGGTGATGATCGGATGGCAAGGTACTACGAACGATTCGGGTATAATATTCCAGTATATTTTTTGCCCGGAGGCAAGTCATGAAGAAAGCATTAGTCTGTGGCGCCGGCGGTTTTATCGGCGGTCACCTGGTGAAGAAACTGCAAAATGAGGGTTACTGGGTCCGCGGCGTGGACATCAAACCGCACGAATGGTCACCCACGGCCGCCAACGAATTCCTGCAACTCGATCTGCGCCTGCAAGAAAACTGCCAGACGGCGTTGACCCTGGACGGTGGCACGTTCGACGAGGTTTATCAGTTGGCCGCCGACATGGGCGGCATGGGGTTCATTCACTCAGCCGAAACCGAGATCATGCACAACAGTGTCTTGATCAACATCTACATGACCGATTGGGCGGCGCGCCTGGGCGTGCCGCGCTATTTCTTCTCTTCCTCGGTCTGCGTCTATCGCGATATGAAACCGGGCGAGCCGGAGATGACTGAGGACGAAGCCATACCCGCCCACCCCGATAACGAATATGGCTGGGAAAAGCTGTACTCCGAGCGTGTGGCACAGGCCTACGAACGCCGCTACAACATGCAGGTGCGCATCGCGCGTTTTCAAAACTGCTACGGCCCGGAAGGAACCTGGGTTGGCGGACGCGAGAAGGCTCCCGCGGCGATGTGCCGCAAGGTCGCCGAAGCCGAGGAGGGTGGCGTCATCGAAGTGTGGGGCGACGGCACGGCGATTCGATCTTATACCTACGTGGGCGACATGGTGGACGGCATCTACCTGCTCATGCATTCCGAGCTGCATGGCGCGGTCAACATCGGTTGCCCGCAGTATGTCAGCGTGGATGAACTGGCCGAGGCGGTCATCAAACAATCGGGCAAGAAGTTGACAATCAAACATGTGCCCGGCCCGGTCGGCGTCCAATCACGCAACTTCTCTAACGCCCGCATCTATTCGCTGGGCTGGCAGGCCAAGGTTTTTCTGGAAGACGGCATCCGCTTCACCTATCCGTGGGTGGAAGCCCAGGTTAAAGCCAAACAAACCGTCGCGGCTTAGCCCATGAAGAACCTCCCGGCGGCTTGAAGTCTCCGGGAGGTTTTCTTACTTGCTTGCGATGACAGCCTGCGAGATCGCTTGATAGGCCCTGGTCAACAGCAGGACAAAATCCTGCTTACCCTGCCAGAACTTGGGCGCGCCCAGCCGCTTGATGGGTGCGGCATCGATTGCGGGAGCCGCGACCGTCGTGCGGAAATCGCTCAACTCACCGGGGCCGTGCCAGAACCGATCGGGGTCCACGACCAACGGCTCGCTGGGTTCCTCGACCACGGGCAACTCGGTTATGGCCACGGCGTCTTCTTCCTCGGCGATCGCATGCTGCACGCGCCGCGCCCGCAGCATGAACATGATTTCATCTTTCGTCTTGCCCCGCAGACGAAACAACAAAAACGGATCGCTGTCAAATTGTTCACCCAGCAGGTAATAGACCGCCGCGATGTGCTTGCACGGATTTGAATAATCGGGACACGAACAATCGGTTTTCAGATCGCCGCGTGAGGTGGGAAACAAAGTGACTTTCGCCACAGCAAACGCCTCTTCGATGTTCTGCGGCATCTCGCCCGCCAGCAGCTTCGCCGCGAAGATCGCTTGCTGCGCCATCGCATCCGCCACACGATTCCACTCCTTCTCCGATAGCGGCTTAATTTCAATCTTCACTTTGTACGGTCTGGGGCGGCTGCCCTGCACGCCCGACGCAATGCGGCCCGGTTGAATATCCAGATTCAACACCTGCCCGCTGCGCGCATACGAACGGCCCCGGCTCAAGCGCGCCGGATCCACCAGCCGCTCCAACGCGGCCAGCCACTTGCCCGACCACCACGTCTGCCCAAATTTTTTACTCTGCGCCTTGATGCCGTTGGCCGGCTTGCGCGGCTTTGGTTTGAAATACCAGTCCCAACCCATGTTCGATCCTAGATATTGGAAGTTCGAAGTTGGAGGTTGGCGTGAGTGTTGCCAGTCAGAAATCTACCCTCGAACTTCCAATCGCTAACTTCTAAGCACCAACCTCTAGAGCAGATTCCAATTCCGTTTACGACTCTGCTCCGGCTGGATGGTTACATCCAGCCGCACAAACGACGGATGTGCCATCCGTCGAGAGCGGGTGGTGCCGTAAATCAGCCTGGAAACTACTCTAATCACCAACGGCTTCTTTCCGCAACGTAAACAAATCCTTCAACTGCTCCGTCGAGAGTTCTGTCAGCCAACCTTCGCTCTCACCGACGATGGTGGCCGCCAATGCCTGCTTGCGTTCGATCATCTCGTCGATCTTTTCTTCGAACGTGCCCGCACAGAGGAACTTGTGCACCTGCACATTCTTGGTCTGCCCGATGCGGAAGGCCCGATCGGTCGCCTGGTTTTCCACGGCCGGATTCCACCACCGATCGAAGTGAAAGACACGATTGGCACGCGTCAGGTTCAGGCCCGTGCCGCCGGCTTTGATCGAAAGGATGAAGATTAACGGGCCATGGGCATCCTCCTGAAACGCCTGCACCATTTTGGTGCGCGCTTTGGCCGGTGTGCCGCCGTGCAAGAAGAACACTTCATCGCCGAACGTGTCTTGTAGATGGCTGCGCAGCAATTGTCCCATTGCAGCGAATTGTGTGAAGATTAATACGCGATCATGCACCGCGCGCGCCTCCTCCAGCATTTCACTCAGACGCGTCAACTTGCCGCTGCGCCCCGTCAAGGCGCTGCCATCACCCAGGAACTGCGCGGGATGGTTGCAGACTTGCTTCAATTTCAATAGCGTTCCCAGAATCACACCGCGCCGATCGATCCCCTCGGCCTCCTGGATTTTTTGCAGCGAATCACGCACCACGGCCTGATACAACGTGGCCTGCTCCTTGGTCAGCGAGCAGTACACTTTCATCTCATTCTTCGCCGGCAGATCGCTAATCACTGCCGGATCGGTCTTCACGCGCCGCAGGATGAACGGTCCCACCAGCGACTTTAACTGTTTCGTCGCCGCGGCGTCCCCGCTGCGCTCGATGGGGCGGGCTAACCGATCGAGAAAGTCCTGCTGCGAACCCAAATAGCCGGGATTCAAAAACTGGAAGATGCTCCACAATTCCGTCAGGCGGTTTTCGACGGGTGTACCCGTCAATGCCGCACGCCATTGCGCTTTCAAGCGGCGCGCAGCCTGGGCCTGCTTGGTCGACGGATTCTTAATATTCTGCGCTTCGTCGAGGATGACGTCGCTCCATTCGATGCCGCCGAAGAGTTTGTCGTCGCGGTGCAGCAGCGCATAGGAGCTGATCACCACATCGTGCTGCGCCGCCTGTTTGCTCAGCGCGTCTTTCTGGCGAGCGGCGCCATGATGAATCAAGACCCGCAGGTCAGGCGCGAAACGAGCCAATTCGCGCTGCCAGTTGCCCACCACCGAGGTAGGACAAATCAATAAGGCGGGGCGCGGTCTCGCTTGGCCGAGGCGCTCGTGCAAGAGCAGTGCAATCACTTGAATCGTTTTGCCTAAACCCATATCGTCGGCCAGACACGCACCCAGGCCCCATTGGCGCAAGAAGGCCAGCCACGCCAGACCGGTGGATTGATAGTGCCGTAACGTGCCGTGAAAAGCGAGCGGGGTGGAAATAGGCTGCATCTTCGCACCGCTGGCCAGCTGCTTTAGCAGATCGTTCAGCCAGCCCTCCACGGCCACCTCGTTAATCGGTAGACCGCTGATCGAGCTGGTGGTTTCTCCCGCCAGTGACATCCGCAGCGCTTCCGACAAGGGGACCTCACCCGCTGTGCGGCGCTTCTCCCAAAACTCGATCGCCTGTTTGATCTGATCGGGCCGCAGTTCCACCCACTGACCGCGCACCTGCACCAGCGGCACTTTCAACGAGACGAGCTTATCGAACTCATCTTCCGACAATGGCGCATCGCCCAGCGCGAGTTGCCAGTCATACTCGAAGATCGCTTCCGCCGACAACATACGGATACCGCCCTTGGGTGTTTCTTTCGGTTTCACACTGACGCGCACACCCAGCTTGCCGCTGACATTGGGGACCAGCACACCGAAACCGCTGCTTTCCAGCAACAGCGCCGTTTCGCGCATGAAGGTGTAAGCTTGCTCGACGTTCAGCGTACATTCCGCCGGGCGCGCGCTCTTCAGACTTGCCTCAATCGGCGGAAAGATGCGCGAAGCCAGACCCAACCCGGTCAACATTCTGTCCTGCGGCGCATCAAACTTGCGGTTGAGGAACTTCAGTGTGCTGCCGCGCTCGCGCCACACGGTTTCAGCCGGAATGAGCAGGCTCAGATCATCGGTGGCCTGCAAAAAGTAGCGCAGCGCCCAATCGCGCCGGGTGGGCCGGGGCGCAAAGATTTGATTGGGATCGACCTCGGTTGCAGGCGGATCGAGCCGGAAGCACAGGCGGAAGGTATCGCCGCCGATCGCACCGGGAAAAGTCTCGGCCCACGCGCGATATTGATCGTGGTAGTGCACCAGCGCAGGGAATGAGGCCGGCACGATCGGATCAGCACTGCGCAAAGCGACCAACCAGGCTTCGGCCACGGGCAGGTCTTTGGACGCGGCGATGGCTTTGCCAAAGTCGGCATGCTCGCGCGCAAAAGCGTCGATGGTGATCATGAGGAAATTGTTGAGCTGCGCGCGCGGGTTCAAAATCTCCGCTTGGTCATCGCGCCCCACCGCCCGGCAGATCGACGGCAAGACTTGCGTCAGTTTTTCCAGCCGCGCCTGATCGGCATTGTTCCACTGGGGCTGCCACACGCCCAGGTAGTGCACGCCTTCTTCCAGCAGCACCGGCACGAAGCGCTGCTGCGCCAGCAATTCCAGCGCCAGTTGTCCCGCGCGCTGCCAGTAACGCAAATCGCTGCCGATCTTCACGCCCGGTGTCGTCTCTTCTTCCGACGGCAGATTTGCCAGCAGATCCAGCACATCATGCGGCGAGATGTTGATCGCTTCGATCCGCCAGGGGCTGAACTTGAGTTTCTCGTGCTTGGTTTCTTCTTCAAAGAGGAACGGCGAGGAAGGCACCGGCCGCTCAAGCGTGGAGGGCAGCCGGGCGACGATCTTGCCGTCCTTCGTCGTGCTGCGCATCAACACTTCCGCCGACGACAGCACGTCGAGCAGCAAAGTGCGCAGGGCTTTGCCCGGCAGCGCAAAGGGATGCGGGCGCACACCCCGGCGCAGGCGCGTCCGAGATGCACTCGTCTCGCTCGACTCCGCCCACAGGACAAAGCCTTTGTCTTTGGAAAGATAATCGCCGTTCAGCCACGTACCATGCAGAATGCGCATGCCACTTTTCCGATCGCAACCGTTTTAAGCAGTTGCACGCTCACCAACGGCAAACTGCCACCCTTATATTATAAAGCAAAAAGCCGCCATCCTCGGCGGCCTCTTGAAAAAACTTGTTTTCCAGCGATTTTCTGACTGATTTGTTTGCTCGCTTAGCGCGGCGTCATCCCCGCGCCAGCTGATAACAGCTCCGGGGCCAACAACACGATCTTGCCGGAGGCCTGACCGCTTTCCAGCAGCGCATTCGCCCGGGCGGCTTCCAAGAGAGGAAACCGCTGGCCGATGATGGGCTTCAGTTTTCTTTCTTCCAGCAGTTTAAATAAGATGGGGAGATCCTCGAAGAAGGGGGTGCGGTCCTTGCGATAGAGCGCCGTGATGCCATAGAATTCCCCGGACTTGCCGTTAGGCAGCCGGTGCCCCAGCTGCACCTGTGCCAGATCGCGCAGCAAAGTGCTGAAGCCAGAATTACCGTAAGCCACCAGCTTACCGCCGCGTCGCAGTACCGCAAAGCCACGTCGAATGTAATTGCCGCCCAGGCCCTCAAAGACAAAATCCAATCCGCCGGGTTCCAGCTGCTGGATAACCTCCACAAAGTCCTGGGTGCGATAGTCGATGGGCGTAGCGCTCGTCTCTTGCAAAAGACGATGCTTGCCCTGAGAAGCCGTGCCATACATCTTCAATCCGGCCAATTGACCCAATTGCAGCAACGCTGTACCCACGCCGCCGCTGGCGCCCGTCATGAGCGCCTTCTGGCCTGCCTGCACCCTCGCCGAGCGATGCAGCATCTGGTAAGCTGTCACATAGTTTAGGATTAAGGTTACGGCTTCCGCCGCATCGAGTGCGGCTGGGACATGGACCAGTTCGTCGGCGCTGCGATACAGGTATTCGGCGTAACCGCCATAAACCGTCAGTGCCGCGACGCGATCGCCGATAGCCACTCGTGAGACGTTGGCCCCCACCGCGTCCACGTAGCCCACCACTTCATAACCGGGCACGAAAGGAATCTTTGGCGCGTAAGGATAGTAACCACGGCGCATGATGACATCGGTGCGCCCCACACCGGTAGCTTGAATCTTGATGCGCGCCTCACCCGGTTCCGGTTCGCGCAGATCGCTTTCAACGACTTGGAGAACTTCCGGCGGCCCTTTACGGGTTAGCCGTACACTGCGATATTTCTGCATGTCTCCTGGCTCCTCCTACGAAGAGAGCGTCATGGGTCATCCGTTATCCGCCCAAGATCAAATCGAGTTTCCGTGCCACGGGCTTAAGTTGTTGCACGATGAACTCATCCAGGTCGATCTTCGGTTGCGCCAGTACCGCCGAGCGGA
The DNA here is from genome assembly GCA_030834825.1 of Thermoflexales bacterium. GTDB lineage: Bacteria > Chloroflexota > Anaerolineae > Fen-1058 > Fen-1058 > Fen-1058. The sequence goes on along the minus strand of JAUQXC010000155.1, from coordinate 32,684 downwards.
TGTTGGCCAGGGCGGCCACCAGCTTCTCTTCAACCACGCCCCACCGTTCGAGCGATTGGTACGAGCGCCCGGTTTGCAGGGCTTGCGCGACTGCCTGAAACGGCTCACCCACAAAGAAGGGATCGCTTAACGCATCGATCCGCGCCGGGGGAATGCCGGAACGCTGGCCAAAGAGCAACTGGGCGTGCCGGCCCGTCAGGTAACGCACCAATTTCAGCGCGGCGGGCAATCTATCGGCCGTGACGTGCTTCCAGATCACCAAGTTCGATCCGCCGACATAGGGCACCCCAGGCAGAGGAACCGTAACCAGATTCTCGCGGACCACCGTCGCCGCCTCGATTTCATGAAAGTGAAAATAGCGCGAGAGGTGCGGCGCAGAGATGATGGCCACGGCGGCGTAGCCCTCTAGAAACAAGCGATACGCCTCATCCACACCCAGCTCGTGAGTGGCGGGAGGCAGGTAGCGATACAAGTTAAAGTAAGCGCGGATGCCCGTCAGCGCCTCGGGCGATAAAAACAGCGTGCGTTGGCCGTCAGGACTGAGGAAGTGGCCGCCATGGCCCCACACCCAACTGGCCAGCAAGTGCAAATTATCGCGCACATACACACTCGACGTGGGAACGATGATCGGCAGCTCGACCCCGCTGGCCCGCAGATGTGCCAGGGTCTCCGTTAGGTGCGCGGTGGTATCAAAGGCGTGTGCGCCATTCAGCCCGGTTCGCTCCACAAGATCGCGTCGATAGCACAGTACATAGGTATGAGCGTTCCAGGGAATGCTCCAGCGCGGTTGCAGCGGGGCTGACACTTCGCTGTTCCACAAGGCGGAGACAAAAGCCCCCGCACCGCCGAACGAATCACATTCGGCGGGAGTGAAGGGCCGCAGTGCGTCCATCGCCGTGAGATTCGCCGACCAAGTCAACCCGACTTCCGAAACATCGGGACCGTGGCGATAGAGCGCCATCTTCACCAACTCCGCCCAGGCGGTATCCCACTTCATCACTTGCACGTTCACCCGCACAGGCACCTGCTGCGCAGCTTCAAACTCAGCCAGCACAGCTCTGATCTCGGCTACGGGATTCGTGGACGAGGCCATAATGGAGAGCTCGATGGCGCGCGTCACACCTTGACCTCAACACCCAGCCGCGCGAGCATTTCAAAACAAGCGCGACTGTGATGATAGGGGCATTCCCACGGCCCAACTTTGTAATACTGCGACAGGGGCACGCCATTTTGATCGAGCACTTTAAACCAATCGCCGTGCGCCCGATCGACAAAGCGCGTCTCGATCAAATTCCACAAGCGATCGGCCGCCTGGGCAAACTCAGCCCGGCCAGACAGCTGATACGCGTTGGTAAAGCCGACCAGACCTTCGGCCTGCGGCCACCAGTGCTTCTCAAAATTCGTGACGCCTTGCGCGGTCACCTCATTCAGCACCGCGCCATCGGCCGCCAGCCCATCACGATACACGGCCTCGGCCATCAGGACGGCATTGTAACGTGTCTGCGTCAGCAAGTCCGCATCCTCCTGCACTTCAGCCGCTTCCACCAACAGCCAACTGCCCTCAATATCGTGCCCGGGCGAGATGTGCCCGTTCAGAGAATGCCACGCCTCGTCGAAGAAGAGCTTGAAGTGCTGGGTCTGCGGATCGACGACGTGCCGCAGGAAAATCTCGATCAGCCCGCGCTGTTTGGTTTTCAATGCTTCATCCGGCCAGACGCGCAGCAGATTCGTATAGGCTTCCAGCAAGTGCAGCAGTGTGTTCATGGACTTGTGGCAATCCGGTTCCAGATCGCTCAAGCGCATGTCGGGCAGCAGCCCCCACTCACGCGAGCGGCACTCGAGATTGCCGCCATTCACCAGATCGAAGGTGTGGGTTTCGATCAAGTGAAACAGTTCCTGGGCCAGCAGCAAAGCCAGCGACTGGTGCGTAGCCCGATAAAACTCCGCCAACCCGTAGATGGCAAAGGCTTGGGCATACACGTGCTTGCGATCGTTGCTGGGACAACCCTGTGAGTCAAGCGTCCAGTACACGCCGCCATAGTCCTGATCCCAAAATTTCTGCGTGAGGTAATCGTAAGCCCGGCGGGCCATCATCAAGTACCGATCGTCTTGATACACGCGATAAGCCGTGCTATACGTCCACAGAATGCGCGCACACAACACCGCCGAGCGTGGCGCGGTATTGTCGATCCGCAGGTCGTTGCTCAGTGCGCCATAGAAGCCGCCGTTCACTTCGTCGCGGGTGTGCTCGATCCAGAAAGGCAGGATGTGCTGCTGTAGTTCGTGTTCAATCCGTTGAAAGAAATCGTCCATGATCACTCCACGCTGGCCCGCAGGGCGCGCACCGAGCCGATCGGGTGGAGTTGATACCCCCCGCTCTGCGCGGCGACCAGCACCGTTTCAAATTGATTCAAGGTCACACGCTCATCACCACACACGATCGTCCCTTGGCCTTCAATGACGGTGATCGCGTGGAAGGATTGACCGTGCGTCTCCAACGTCAATGGCTGCGACTGCGCCGCCAGAAGATTAAGCGTGAAGTAGGGACACTGCACCAATTGCCGCTGAGCGTCGGCGGGCAGCTCGCCGGCGGGTTGAATTTGTCCGGCGCCCTGCGCGTTGGTCACCGCGACGGATTGCTCGATGTGCAAAGTCCGTCCGGCACTGGCCGGTCGATTCCAGTCGAAGATGCGATAGGTGAGGTTGGAGGTCTGCTGCACTTCATACACCAGGAAGCCCGGCCCCAGCGCATGCAGCGTGCCGGCCGGCATGAAGAGGGTGTCGCCGGTCTGCGCCCGATGATACTGCACGAGATCGAGGATGGTGCCGTTGCGAATGGCCTGCGCCAACGCCGCGGGCGAAGTGCCCGCCTGCACTCCGGCGATCAACTGCGCGTCTGCGGCGGCGTCGAGAATGTGCCACGCTTCAGTCTTGCCGAATTGATCCGGTCCTGCCAGCTGCCGCGCCTGTTCGTCGTTGGGATGCACCTGCACCGACAACCACTGCTGGCAATCCAGGATCTTGATCAAGAGGGGAAAGCGTTCGCCCGTGCGGCGCCAAGCAGTCTGGCCCAGCAAAGCCGCCCCCCATTCCTGCGCCGCTTCAGCCAGGGTTTTGCCTTGCCAGGCCCCAGTGGCGATACGATCGCCCTCGTAGACGATCCAGGCTTCGGCCGTCAAGGTGCCGGGGCGCAGACGCTGCCCGCCCCAGACATAGTCGCGATACTCAGGGATGAGTTGCAGAAGTTTCGGCATATTTGTTACACTCGACTGCTCAACATGAGATCGAGCAGCATCCGATCGACCTGGAAACCGTGGACGTTTTCATATCGCGCGCCGGGGCGACCATGCTGCACCAGACCAAACGGACCGGTGAATTCCCACAGGCTGTAGCCCCAACCGAATTCTTGGTACACACCGAACAAGTCCGTCAACCAACGCAGCGCGACGTCATGTGGCGTTTGATTATAGCAGCCGAACTCACCGATGTGCACGCGCACACCCCGTGCTTCCACATCCCGCCACGGCTGATAGAATTCGCGCAGCACGTCGCGATTCCACGCGCGACCTTCCCAGACCACGCCGGGATATTCCGGCGCCGGTGCAGTCGTATGATCGGCCCACCACCACGCGCCATGATGGCTGATGGGCATCGGCTGATAGCCGCGCCCGCTGTGGATGACACCCGCAGCGGCTAACTCAGGCAGGGCCAGATGCCCCCCGCCCAGCCCGTCAATGACGATCTCGCGATCGGGTGTGATGGCGCGAATGGCAGTGATCGTGCGCCGCATGAGGGCCGCGTGATTGTCACGCGTCAATCCATATTGATCGATGTTCGGCGGCTCGTTGACCAGATCGAAACTGAGAAAGTCGTTGGGCACGGTGGCATAGCGGCGGGCAAAGGTCTCCCACAAAAAGATAAAGGCTTCCTGCGCGCTGGCATCACGCCACAGGTTGTGCCGCTCCAGATCGTTGCGATTGATGCAATAACCCGGCGCGCGGTGCAGATTCAGACAGAGATGCAGGCGGCGCGATCGGCAGGCGGCCAGATAACGATCGATGAGTTCAAAGACGGTTTCGTCGGGATGAAAATAATCGAAGTCGGTGGTCCAGAACAGATAATCCAGCGGGAGACGGACGAAGTCAAAGTCACAGGCGGCCAGGAAGTCGAGGGCTTTCTCGTCGGGTGGCAAGGGTCGCTCGGTCTCCCATGAAGAGAACATCCATTGAAAATTGAATCCGTAACGGGGCACGATTAACCTTTCTCGCTCTTAGGTTTGATATCTGAGCTGACGGTCAATATCAAATTTTGCCTGTTATGGCCCAAAAGGTCAATGCCTGTCTGACGGCTGTACCGGCAGCCTCCAACTCAGAGGCTACCGGTACGCTGCTCAGTGGGTCATTCGCCTCGCACGTAGTCGATGTAGAACGTGCCGGGGCCGCTGAACCACACATAGATGGCCTGCACCTTGCTTAAGTCAGGCGCAGCGCAGCCAAGGTCTGTGAGTAGGTTAAGATCCACAGTTGTCGTAGTCTCCGCCGGGATCCAACTCCAGCCGCCACCCTCGCACCAGGCCCAGCTGTCGCCGACCTTGAGCGCGACCTCTTTCGAGGTGCCGGCGCTCAGCGTCTTAAGATCAAACCTGAGATTGCCCTTGGCGCTCAGATCGATCGGCGCAGGAAAGTCGAGGCCGAACCAACCGCCCGCTGTGGCGTTGACCTTCAAGCCGTAGTTACCGTCAGTATAGAAGTCGGCGCTTTGTTCCACCGTTCCGACATCGTTCCAGTTAGCGGCCGCCCAACCCTCGGTACCAGTCTCGAAGGAGAACATTGTAATCGGGGCTGTCGGATTAGGCTTTACGATTACGGTGAGTTCCGCCGGGTTCGAGGTCTGATTCCAATGACCGCCCTTCAGCCAACCTTTGAGCTGTGTCTTGCCTGAAGCATCGAGTGTGGTTGTATCGAGGTTCAAGCCGTCGGGTTGGATGGCCGGATTGAGGGGGAAGCCACGCCAACCGGCATTAACCGTATAGGTGATTTGAACCCGGCCTGCGAAACCCTCTGTCGGCGAGAAGATCACTGTCGCATCCGGTTGCAGCGTAAACGTGCCGTCGGGAACCGTCTGGGTGGTCTGTCGACCGGCCGTCGCCGGATCGAGATCGAGCGTGTCAGGCAACAGCTGCAAGCCAAAGTAGGCAATGTCGTTGGCCAACGGCGTAAGCGTCGCCGGTGTGTTGTACTCTGTGACTGCCGTGTCGTGATCGGCGACAGGCGGGAAGAGTTGGAATTGGAAGTTCATCAGCTTCGCAAAGTGACTCAATGTGATACACACCGGGCTGGGACAATAGACCGTGAAGCCATCATAGTCCGCGTAATAGGTACCATCGTCCAGCTTGCCGGAGAGAATCCAATACAGCGCGCCTGTCCCGCCATAGCGCAAGACGGTATCCGTCCACTGCTTGTAGACCGGATTGCGAATACTCTTATCCTGCACGCCATATTCACCCAACATGGACGGCTTATGAAGTCGCCTGGCATCCTGGATATGCCGTTCGATCCACTGCGTGCCCCAAGCCGCATCCTTGGTCCAGTGATCGGGGTAGAGATGGAAGGACATCACGTCAATGTTGCGCAGCCGGGTAAAGGCCAGCGTGTCAACGCCCTCACCACAGTTCTCGGTCCAATCTTCGGCGCCGGGCGTGCAGTAGAAGCCTTCGTCACCGACAGAGACCAGGTGCTTGCGGTCCACGCTCTTAAGGTAGGTTGACATCTCATCCGCCCACATCACCAGTGTCTGCGTGGTGCAATTTTCCGATCGCGGATAGACCCCGGCGCTTAAACAGCGCGGCTCGTTAGCCAGTTCCCAGGTCATGATCGTGGGATCGTTCTTGTATTGAACGCCAGTATAGATATTGGTCCGATTGAGTAAATGCGCGATCCAGTTCTTGAACCATTGCTTAATGACCGGATCCGTATAGAACTCGTCATGATACTGGCCGTCACGCCAGCGCACATATTGATCCATGCCGCCAAAGGCATTCCAATTGTTGACCAGCGGAATCACCAACTTGATTCCCAGTTGACCGGCCTGGTAGATGACGTAGTCGAGATGTTCGAGACCGTCGCTGCCATCATTGTAAGCGGGTTGGGTGCCATCCCAATATTGGAAGTACACCCCGTCGGCCTTGCCGTGGACGGAATTCGACCCGTCTTGATTGCCGATCTCAAGCGAGCCCCACATCCGCAGGACCTTGAATTGATTGGCGGCAGCCGTGTTGAGCACATCGTCCACCATGAACTGCGACTTGTACATCAAGTAATAATTGTTCGATCCGGCAAAATGGAACGGGCGACCATTCAGCCATAGTTCCGATCCCAGTCGTTTCACAAATTGGCTGCCCGGCCCACCCCCTGAACCGGCGTTGACACTGGCTACTTGTCCCAGCTGCGGTTGCACGCTGAAGCCCAACACCAGTGCGACGATGCCCAGCCCGTAACAGAACCGCTTTAACATGGCGCTATCTTCCTTTCTGGGCGCAAGCCCTGGTAAACATTGATCATGTATTTACCTGAACGCGAACGATAGTCAGTGAACGGTCTGTAGGCAAACAGATCTTGTCGCTGGTCTCCTCCTTCGAATAGTTCCCAACACCGCTGAAGCGCAAACACAGGCCAAGGCACGATCGAGTTAGGCGGCCTCGCTTCAATACGAATCGCGCAGCGAGCGTACCCGCAAGGCTTGCCGTGCCCGATCGAGCGTCCAGCCGTCCGGTAGAGAACAGGTTAGCGTCACCGTGTCGCCGGCCGGCAAATCAAAATAGTTATCGTTGAAGATCGCATCCACGCCCGTCAGCGACACTTCGACAAAGCGCGCTAACGCTCGCGCCCCGACCCGGATCAACAGCTGACCTGCGGCGACTTCAAGTTGTGTTTCCAGCTGCGGATCTTCCAGGCACACATGTTTATCGGGTATGAATAGCGTGGTGGTGAGTGCTACCCGGTTTCCGTCGCGCCACAACTCACACACAAAGACGGTCTCACGACGATTCTGATCGGTCACTTGCTGCGCGAAATCAAAGACTTTGACGGACGTCGTCGTCAACGGCACGGCCGTTACCTCTGCGCGGCCCGCCGCCAGCAAATCGCCGTTGAATAGCTCCAACGACCACTTGACCTCGCCGCTCCACGCCTGGACCGTATCATTCGTCAGGTAGACCCCCAGGCGAGTGGCGTTGTCTTCGATCGAGAGCAAGATCGGCGCATAGAAACGGCGCGCGGCATAGTGCAGCGCCTTCCAGCGCCCGTCATAGTCAATGCTCGACCACGAAGCGACGGGCCAGCAGTCATTGAGTTGCCAGTAAAGCGCGCCACTGCAACGATCGCGCTGACGCCGCCAATGTTCCACAGCCAGGCGCATAGCTTCGGCTTGCAGCACTTGTGTCAGGTACACCAGCGCCGCGAAGTCTTTAGGCAGTTGATAGTGCTGTGTGAGATAAGTAATGATCTTGCCGTTGCCGTTCACATGCCGCTGGTGGTGCTCCATGACGTAGGACGTCATGTTCCATTCGGACACGGGGGCGTAGGTGGCGATGGTGGCGAGCGCGGGCAGCGATTGCATGCCAAATTCGCTGGCAAAGCGCGGATACTGTTCGCGATAAAACCGCAGCGGCTTCAAGCCGTGCCACACTTCCCACAGGTGATTGTCGCCCACGCTGTTGCTGTTGGGATCTTCGTGCGGCAGGCCCGCTGAGGGTGAACTGGGCCAGTAGGCATGATCGGGATCGTGCGCGGCAATCAAGGCGGGCAAGGTAGCGTAGAAGAATTGTTGATCGGCAGCTTTGAGATCGGCATTGGCCGGTACGCTCCAGTTCCAACTGACCCAGCCGGTTTCCATCTCGTTGTTGCCACACCACAAACCCAGGCAAGCGCGATGGCGCAAACGCCGCACAACTTGTTCAACTTCGATTTGCAGCGTAGCGAGAAACGCTTCATCGTTGAGCGGGTAACCGGCGCAGGCGAACATGAAGTCTTGCCAGATCAGAAGGCCATAGCGATCGCACAAATCGTAGAAGTGCTCGTCTTCGTAATAACCGCCACCCCAGACACGCAGCATGTTCTGATGTGTCGCGGCAGCTGATCGAATGAGATGTTCAAGTTGATCAGAAGTGACGCGCGCCGGGAAGGAATCAGCCGGAATCCAGTTACTGCCCTTGGCGAAGATCGGCACGCCGTTGACGACGAACGTGAAGGAGCGGCCCCAGCGATCGGGTTGCTGGCGCAACTTGATCGTGCGCAACCCGATCACGTCTTCACGCCGATCGATCACTTGATCGGCGCAACGCAGTTCAACCTCCACCTGATAGAGCGGCTGATCGCCGTAGCCGTTGGGCCACCACCATTGCGGATGGTCGATGGTGAGCGCGAGGGTCTGCTTGAGATCGGCTTCGCTGGACTGCGTTGATCCATCGGGCGCCGTGAGCCGCAGCGTCACAGACAACGGCGCAGCAGTCCACTGTTCGACCGTAACCTTGGCCGTTAGCGTTACTTGCTCTTGAAAGTGATGCTGTCGGAGGTGTACATCAGCCAGGCGGGCATGCGAAAATCCTTCCAGGCGGATGTCGCGCCAGATGCCGCTGGTGGGCAGCCGCGTCCCCCAATCCCAGCCGAAGTGGCAGTTCGCCTTGCGCAAATGTGCCCCGCCGGGAATTTTGAACTCACCCACGCCGGGCAGTCTGCGGATTTTTTCCTGCGCCGTGACATATTCGACCGGCGAATAAAACACGAGGCGCAGTTCGTTCTCGCCCGAACGCAGCAACGCCGTCACGTCCCAGCGATAGCACCGGAACATGTTAGCGGTGTGATCGACGCGTTGCCCGTTGAGGTAGATATCGGCCAACGTGTCGAGTCCCTCGCACACGAGGTAGACCTTATCCTGCGCCACCATACTCGGATCAACCTTGAACGTGCGGCGATATTCCCAATCGGCTTCGGCCACCCATTGCACCCGCTTTTCATTGTCGCCGACGAAGGGATCGGGGATACGATCGAGCGCCAACAGATCCGTGTGCACGCTGCCAGGCACTGTCGCAGGCAGCCAGTCGCTGGTATTGATTTGTCGGAATTGCCAAAGACCATTCAGAGTTTGTGCGATCATGGAAGTGCCCAGTCAGTCGCACAGAGGCGAGTCATGGACTCGCCTCTGTGCTAAGGTATTTGAACGCTGACGCGCGCAGGCTTCAGGCCGCGGTGACCTGCCAACAGGCGACCTGATGATCCGGCGCAATTTCAACCGGCGGCGGCGCTTGCAGGCATTTTTCAAAGTGGACCGGGCAACGATCGTAGTAAACACAGCCACTGGTGCGAGCGGGTTCCGCCTTCAGCGTGGTGTCGCCTGTCGCCCACTTTCGATCCAGCCGGGGGATGGAGGCCATCAACATCCTGGTATAGGGATGCTGCGGATTTTGAAAGACTTTCTCGGTCACCCCCATTTCGGCCACACAGCCGCGATAGAGAATGATCGCTTTTTCGCTGATATAGTTAGCCAGGGAGAGGTCGTGCGTAATGAACAGAATCGCCAGGCCGCGCGTTTTGAGATCGGCCAGCAGGTTCAACACGTCGATGCGGGTGGAGGCGTCGAGCATGCTGATGATCTCATCGGCGACCAGGAAGCGAATGTTGAGCAGCAGGGCACGCGCGATCAAGAGGCGCTGCAGCTGTCCACCGCTGAGCTGATGCGGGAACTTATTCAAGACATGTTCAGGATTCAGCCCGCCCGCTGCCAAGGCCTCTCTGACCTGTTTATTCCAGTCCGCCTGGCTCGTGTGGGGAAAGAACTCATCCTTCAGGATTTTGAAAATCCGATCGGCTTTGAAGATGGGGTTATAAGAGCTGAACGGATCTTGAAAGACGCCCTGCACTTTGCGGAAGTATTCTTTGCGCGCACCCGGCTTGAGGGTGGAAATATCCGTGTCATCAAAAGAGATGGCGCCGGAGCTGATCGAGATGAGCTGCAGGATCATCCGCCCGATGGTGCTCTTGCCGCTGCCGCTTTCCCCAATCAACGAGACGACTTCACCGTCAGGCACTTCGAAGCTCACATCATTGACGGCGCGCAGTTCCTGGCCGCCGAACGTGCCAACTTTATACACTTTCGAAACATGATCAAATTTAAGCATGAGCACCCTCCACCTTCCAGCACGCGACATGATGGCCCTTGGCAACTTCGCTGAAGGGCGGCTCTTCCTGGCACCGCTCAAACGCGAGCGGACAGCGGTCGCGGAAGCGGCAGCCCGTGGGCGGGTTCAGCAGCATGGGTGGATTGCCCGGAATGCCGGTTAATTTTTTCTCGGCGTACTTCACGCCGATTTCGGGCAGTGATGAAATCAACAGCTGGGTATAAGGATGGCGCGGGGCATTGATGATCACGTTCGTCGCGGCTTTTTCGGCCAGCTTGCCCGCGTACATGATCATAATGGTATCGGCGATCTGGTAGAGTACCGAAATATCGTGCGTCACCACCATCATGCTCTTGACGAATTCACGATCGCGAAACTCCACTAGTAGTTCGGCCACAGCTTTCTGGGATGAGACGTCCAGGGCAGAGGTCACTTCATCGGCCACGAGCAGAGACGGGTTCAACAGGGTGGAGAGGACCATGACCATGCGCTGCTTCATGCCGCCCGACAGCTCAATCGGATACAGGTTAAGCACATCATGTGACAGTTTCACCAGATCCAGCCGCCGTTTGAGTTCGGGCAGCGTATCCTTGAAACTAACCTTGCGCGCTTCAAGCAGATCAGCGATCATCCGCCCAATCTTGCGCGTGGGGTTCATGGCGCTCATGGCATACTGCGGAATAATGGATACTTTTTTGAAGCGAAAAGACTGCATCCGCTCCGAATCCCAGATAGGGAGTTCTTCGCCATCAAGTGTCAGGGTACCTCCGACAAAACGCTTGGGCGGCGCCAGATGGACGAGGCTGTAGCCCAACGTCGTCTTGCCGCAGCCTGATTCGCCCGCCAACCCCATGATTTCACCATCCTCAATGGTGAAGGTCACGCCATCCAGCGCCTGGGCATCGCCTTGCAGGGTTTGATAATAGACCTTAAGATTCTCGACGCTTAAACTCATGCTCTACATCTCCCGAAGCTTGGGATTGAAGACTTCATCCAAGCCGACGTTCATCACATACAAGGCGCCCACAATGGCCGTAATGGCGAGACCGGGTGGGATGAACCACCACCAGGAGCCAAGGATCAATGCACTCCAGAGAACGGCCTTCTGCATCATCAGGCCCAGTGAAATCGCATTAGTCGGACCGAGCCCGATGAAGTCCAGCGTCGCCGCAATAAGAATCGCTCCACCGAATTGAAGGATGAAGGCCATCACCAGATAGGACATCATATTCGGCGCGATCTCGGTAAAAATGATTTTGAGCGATTTCATGCCGCTGAGCTTGGCCAGATCCACAAAATCCCGGGTGCGCAAGGAGAAGGTCTGAGCGCGGACAGCGCGGGCCGTCCAGGGCCAGGCCGTTAACCCGATAAAGATGCACTCCGTAAAAACGCTGCGCACTTCAAGATAGGCGGCCACAATCAGCAAGATGGCAAAAGTGGGAATCACCAAGACGATGTTCGTGATGACATTGAGGAATTCGTCGACCAGGCCGCCGCGATAGCCGGCGATGAACCCAATCAGGATGCCGATGAAGGTCGCCAAGCCGCCGCCCAAAATGCCCACCAGAAAGGTCGCCCGCAAACCCAGGACAAACTGGGTAAAAACGTCTTCTCCAAAAAAGGTGGTGCCGAACCAGTATTTGCTCGACGGGGCCTGGGCGCCCAGCGGATTCGGCTTATCGTAGGGTTGATACGGCGTCAACAGCGGACCGATCAAGGCCAGCGCCAGAAAGAAGATGATGAGGGACAACGCCATGCGCAGTTTTTTGTTCCGCAGTGCAAAGTAGAGAAACTCGTTTTTCTGTTTGAGGGTCTTCATGCTGATTCACCCGTCATGCCTCTGCGCGTTCGCGGATCGATGATCACATAGGCGATATCGATGGCAAAATTAGCCAGCAATATGCCAATGATGATAAACAGGAAGCAGCCCTGAATGAGGAAGTAATCCTGATTTTGAATGGCGGCCAGCAGCTGGAAGCCGATGCCGGGATAAGAGAACACCACTTCGGTCACGAGTGCGCCGGCCACGACGCCGCCGAGCGATAACGCCAACCCGGTGATTTGAGGTAAGACCGCATTGTTGAAGGCATACCTTCTCACCAGTCTTTTCGGTGCGCCCAGCGCCTCCAGGTAGTGAGAATAATCTGACTCCAACTCATAGATGATCATGTTCCGCATACCAATGGCCTGCCCGCCAAACCCCACCAGGAATAGGGAGAAGAAGGGTAGGAACCAGTGGTGGATGAGACTCCCAATGAATTTCCAGGAAAGAGTAGGCAAGAACTCTTTGCCGTAGGCCAGGGCCAGCGGGAAGATGTGCAGCACAACTCCAAAGAACCAGGCCAGCAAGATCCCCAGCCACATATAGGGCATGGCAGTGAAGATGTAAGCGATGGGTGAGATGATATTGTCCAGCCACTTGTTCCGCGCAGCAAAAGCGCCGAACCAGTTGCCAGCGAACCAGCTTAACAAGATCGACGGAATCAGCAGAAAGAGATCATAGGGAACGGCGTCCGCAATGACCTGGGTCACCGGCTTGGGAAAGCGATAAGTGCTGATGCCCAGATCACCCTGAAGCAGGGAACCCCAAAAATTGAAGTACTGTTGCAAGATGGGCTGGTCCAGGCCAAAAATACGGGTGTAATAGTCGTGCATGACCTCATACGCATTCGAGTTCACCGAAGCCCGCGCCAACATATTCGTCACGGGATCACCGGGCATAAAGCGCGGGATCATCCAATCGATCGTCACTGCGAGAAAAAAAGTCAAGCCGTAAATGAGAATTTTTCTGGCAAAATAGCGTCGCATATGACCTCCACCCGGACAACGTGCCGGAGAGATAAGATTGCCCCTCCTCCCGCAATCGAAGGAGGGGCAGTGAACCCGCAGGCTATTACTACTGCGGTGTTACCGGCTTCAAGTTGATGAGGGTCTGCAGACCACCCAATTGCCAGTAGCCCGACCAGGTAGTGGGCAGCGTCTTGGGCGCAGCGGCTCCCTCAGCTGGCCAGTTCGTCCAGGCCGACTCACTCCACTGCGCCCACATGCCGTTGTACCACAGCGGGATCATGGGAACTTCAGTCAGCATGAGTTCCTGAATCTTGGAAACCGCTTCCTTCATGCCGGCTTCATCGTCCGCCTTCACCGTGGCCAACGCGTCCACCAGATCAAACGCCGTCTGGTTGTCATAGCGGCCAAAGTTGCCGCTTTGCATCTGCTCTTGAATCGGATGCCGGAACAACAGGTTGTACAACGTCCACGGGGTGTTGCTCATAGCCGCCCAGTTGTTCAGGGTCATGTCAAAGGTGCCACCTTGCAGCGCGGTGTTCCAGGCGCCGTAATCGGGCGTCGCCGCCTTGATATTGATCCCAGCCGCCTGAGCGCTGGTCGCAATGACATCAATGGCAGCCATCCAGTCGGTCCAACCGCTGGGGCACGTCACTTCCAACTCGATCTTGGCACCGTCGGGGGCCTCCACAAAGCCATCACCATCGGTATCCTTATAACCGGCCGCGGCCAGCAATTGCTTGGCCTGGTCAGGATCGTAGGTGTAACCCAGGTTCTTAATCAAATCCTGATCGTCATACTTGCTCAGACTCGGCAGAAGGCCCGTCGGGCTGGCGGGCGCCACCAGGCCAGCGTAAGCCGTATTCACGATGCTGGGCACGTCGATGGCGAAGGCCAGCGCCTTGCGAAACTTGGCATCATCCATCGGTTTCTTGGTCGTATTCAAGAACAACACCGCCGTATTGGCCGAAAGCATATAGGGCTGCTGGGCAAAGTAAGTCTTGACGTAGCCCTTGTTGGCCAGTTCGGCCACGCCCGGCAGGAAGTTGTTGCTCAGGTCGATCTGACCTTGGACGACCATGCCCAGCGCGACGTTGTTGCTGGACGTGCGGATATCGACGATATACTTGGGCGCGGGTTGGCCAAACACGCTGGTGCCCCACCAGTTATCATTGCGCACCCAAATGTTCCGATCTTCCGCATTGGAGAGATAGAGGTAAGCGCCCGAGCCAACCGGCTTTTCATTCGCGCCCACGGTGATATCCTCTTCCGTCTTGTCCTTCCAAAGATGCTCAGGCACGATCGGGATGTTGTAGAGATTGTTGGCAAATTCCTGGTAAAGCGGATCCTCGAAGGCCAAGACCACGGTGGTCTCATCGGGCGCTGTGACGCCGGTCAAGTATCTCCACATCGGCGCGAACCACAACGCAGCATATTTCTGACCCAGGTCGAAGGTGAACTTGACATCGGCGGACGTCAGCGGCGTGCCATCACTCCAGGTGAGGCCTTTCCGCAGCTTGACTTCATAGGTGTTGTCATCCTTCCAGGTTCCGCTCTCCGCCAGCCAGGGCGTCAACTCGCCGGTCTGCGGATCAAACGCGAACAGGAATTCATAGACGAAACCAATGGAGCCGGTGGTATTGGCCAAACTGCCGGGCTGGAACGGATTCCAGGTCGAGGCCGGACCCCACGCCGCGCCGCTGACATAGAGGGTCTCGCTTCGATTGAGCTCGGTCACCGCCGCCTCAGGCACGGGTGTCGGTGTCAAGACAATCTCTTTGGTGACGACCGTCTGGACTTCCTTGGTAACAACGACTTCCTTGGTGACGAACTGAGGAGCAGGCGTCACCGACGGCCCACAGGCTGATAACACCACACTCAGCACCAGCAGGGCGGTCAGCACAAACAGCATTGAGCGCTTCATGGTTGATTCTCCTTGTGGATTAGGTTTTGTTCTCGAACGAAACACAACGAGCTTCGGGCGAAAAACTGGAGTTGATCTGCTGCGGGCACCCTCCTTCGGATTTAGTTTTTCAATGATGACCCACATGAAGTGCGGACCACCAATTCGGTGGGCAACACGACCCGGTGCGGTATGCCATTCGGGTATTCGATAAGTTCAATCAACATCTCGACGGCCATCGCGCCCGTGCGCTGGATCGGCTGGCGAATCGTCGTCAGCGGCGGATCGGTCCGCGTTGATTGGGGCAAATCGTCAAAGCCGACCACCGCAATGTTCTCTGGCACACGCAGCCCTGCTTCCCGGATGGCGCGCAAGGCGCCCAACGCCATCACGTCGCTGGCGGCGAAAACGGCATCAGGCTGGCGGGGCAACAATTGCCGCATCGCCAGGTAGCCGCCGGCTTCGCTGAAATCACTCTCGACGATGAAGTCCTGATCAGGCAGGAGGCCGCGCTCGCGCAGGGCCGCTGTATAGCCCGCCAAGCGATCGACACCCGCCAGCATGCTTTGCGGGCCGGTAATGGTCACAATCCGCCGCCGGCCCAGACGCAGCAAATGACGCACGGCCTCGCGCGCGCCACTGATATTATCGACATCCACATAGCTGATGGTGGAACGAGTTGGATCTCGTCCCACCAGGACATAGGGCAGCTGACTTTCGGCCAGCGTCTGGATCAATGTATCGTTTGACAACATCGAAGCCGTGATCACACCCTCGAGCAAGCCACAGTGCAGCATCGTCCGAAATTGCTGGCGTTCCTGTTCAGGCTCGGCCAGCCATAACATCACCGAATAACTCCGCAGGTTACAGGCGGATAAAACGCCTTGAATCAAGATCGAGAAATAAGGATCGGCGAACAGCGTTGAGACACCGGTGGGAATGACCAGCCCGATCACATTGGCGCGGCCGGCTGCCAGCCTGCGGGCGGCGGCGTTCGGCTCGTAATTGACGCGGCGGACCACTTGCAGCACCTTCTCGCGCGTTGCCTCACTCACCTGCGGGCTGTTATTAATCACGCGCGAGACGGTCGACCGCGAGACACCGCTCAATTTCGCAATCTGCTCCAGGTTCATACCACCGCTTTATTCCAGCCGATTGTGCTTTACAAACTCCACGACTTCATCCACATAGGCGAACGCCAGGCCGGTGACGGTATCCGCGCCGCCGTAATAGATGGCGATCCGTCCCGTCGGCGCATCAATCAATGTCGCACAGGGAAAGACCACGTTGGGGACATCGCCCACGCACTCGTACAGGGTCTGGGGCGACATCAAATAGGGTGCGGTGCGATGCAGCACCTTCCACGGTTGATCCAGATCAAGCAAGGCGGCGCCAAAGCTGTACACAAAGCCGTTGCACGACGTGAGCACGCCGTGATAAAACAACAGCCAACCCTCGTTGGTCTCGATGGGATTCGGTCCCGGCCCGACCTTGGTGGATTGCCAACCACCCTTGGGTTCCATGACGAACCGATGTTTGCCCCAGTAAGTCAGATCGGGACTTTCGCTGTAGAAGATATCGCCAAAGGGCGTGTGCCCGCGATCGCTGGGACGGCTCAACATGGCGAAGTTGCCCTTGATCTTGCGAGGGAACAAGACACCGTTGCGGTTGTAAGGCAGGAAGGCATTCTCCAATTGATGGAACGTTTCAAAGTCGTGGGTGTAAGCCAGGCCGATGGTGGGGCCGTGGTGGCCGTTGCACCACGACACGTAATAGCGATCTTCGATCCAGATCACGCGCGGATCATAACGATATTCAAACTGGATCACGTCCGGATCCCCGCTGAACACGATCGGATTAGGATCGAGCTCCCAGTGGATTCCATCACGGCTGAAGCCGCGATGAATGTTCATCGTGCGCGTCCGGTCATCGCAACGAAAAACGCCGGCGAATCCGTCTTGGAACGGAACGACGGCGCTGTTAAAAATGCTATTGGAGGTCGGGAGAGCATTCCGTGGAATAATCGGGTTGGCCGTATAGCGCCACACCACTTCACTGCACCCTGCCGGGCGATCCTGCCAGGGCAGCTGGGGCAACGGTTGAGCCACCACAGTCGTTTTGCGCATAATTCTCCGAGTGCTTAGCGGATGTCCCGCACAGATTGTCGTTCGATTAAGCGGGTGCGCAGCGCCATGGTCACACGCGGTGAATCCGGCGATTGCGCCCGATTCAGCAGCGCTTGCAGGGCCATGCGCCCCATATTGATTTTGTCGACCTGCATGGTCGTCAGAGAGGGATGAGTCAAGTGGGCCAGGTCAATGTCGTCGAAGCCGATGATGGAGAGGTCTTGCGGCAGGCGCTTGCCCAGCCCGTGCGCCGCCCGAATGGTGGCCGTGGCAATATCGTCGTTCACGCAGAAGACCGCGGTCAGCTGGGGCTGGTCTTGCAGCAGCTGCGTAACGGCCACATACGCTTCTTCTTTGATCAGGTGACAATCGGCAAAGTAGGATGCGGTCAGGCCGTGTTCCTGCAAGGCATCCACGTAGGCGCGCCGCCGCTCCCGAATGGAAGGATAAGCGCGGGGCTGGCTGCCCACGATACCGATATGCCGGTGCCCATGTTCGATCAAGTAGGACACGGCTTGATATGCTCCATCATAATTCTCAGTCACCACGGCGTCATAGGCGTTCGATTCAGAATAGGCATCCACCAACACAATCGGGATCGACTTCTGGCCTAACAAGTGATCGAGCGTCTGGTCGACAAAGGTGCCCACCAACAATAAGCCATCGACATGTTCTTCTTCCACAAAACGGGGCAAGTCGGTGGGGTAGTTATCGGCATCAACCGGCAGCGTGGCGCTCAACAGATTCACGCGGTTCTGGCGACAGGCCGCTTCAATGCCGGCCAGGATGTGCGAGTAAAACGGATTCGTCAGCGGCAAATCATCGCCGCGCGCCTTGAGCACGACTCCGATTTGATTCATGCCCTGACGCGTCTCGCTGGGTACCTTCAGGCGGTAACCCAGACCGCGCGCCGTATCCAACACCCGCTGGCGCGTTTCGCTGGGGATGCCGGCGCCGGATTTATTTCGGAGCACCAAGGAAACCGTGGTTAACGACACCTTGCTTTTCTCGGCAATATCAGAAAGGGTAACGCGTTTGGGGGAGTCTGGTTTGCGGCTGGTGCGGGTTGCCATAGAGCGCCTAATTATTTTAGTAAAAGTTTTGTAAAGTTTTACTAACAGTATAAGGCCGCTTTGTGATTTGTCAATAGGGAAGTTATGCTCGATTTTGAAGTGACATTCATCCTCCCCATAGGAACGGCGTTCGCCTTAGCCGTTTGTCAAGGAAGCTGCCTGTGACCAACAAACTGCAAACAAATATTGTAGATTTTTATAAATTCATGTTATACTCAAATTCATACTCATACTTCCAAAACAAGTTACTCCCTGCTTCAAACCAGAGGTAAGTGTCAATGTATCTGTCTGTTCTACGGCAATGCACTGCCACAACACTTCGATATAAACCCCTGTCTTTCCGACCTTGTGGTTCTTACTCTGGCGGCCCTCATTCTCCCGGTGACTACCCAGCACGAGGTGTGGTACAAAGTCATTCAATTTTTTGTGAAAGGTAAGAGATGGCGATTCAAAAAAGGCAGGGGTTGTCCACGCTTGTTTCTTTGTCGAAGTCACCCATGGGGATTTCAGGCCTGGATAAAATTACGGGCGGCGGACTGCCCATGGGACGCCCTACCCTGGTCTGCGGTGGACCCGGTTGTGGCAAGA
The DNA here is from genome assembly GCA_030834825.1 of Thermoflexales bacterium. Taxonomy (GTDB): domain Bacteria; phylum Chloroflexota; class Anaerolineae; order Fen-1058; family Fen-1058; genus Fen-1058. The sequence goes on along the minus strand of JAUQXC010000155.1, from coordinate 14,033 downwards.
CCATGCTGGCGTTGGAGTTCCTGGTTCGTGGCGCCGAACAATACGACGAACCTGGCGTTTTCATGGCCTTTGAAGAGTCCGAATTGGAGTTGCAACAGAATGCGGCCTCACTGGGTTTTGATCTGGCGGAGCTGGTGGCGCGCAACCGCTTAAATATTGATTACGTGCACATTGAACGCAGTGAGATTGAAGAGACAGGCGAGTATGATCTGGAAGCCCTCTTCGTACGGCTGGGTTATGCGATCGAGGCTGTCAAAGCCAAGCGCGTGGTGCTCGACACAGTGGAAGTCCTGTTCGCCGGCTTGCCCAATCAAGGCATTCTACGCGCCGAGCTACAACGCCTTTTCCGCTGGTTGAAAGATCGCGGCATGACGTCGATTGTGACCGCCGAACGGGGTAACGGCTCTTTGACGCGACATGGCCTGGAAGAATATGTTTCGGATTGCGTCATTCTGCTTGACCACCGGGTGGCGGATCAAATCTCCACCCGCCGCCTGCGCATCGTCAAATACCGAGGCTCGGTCCATGGCACCAATGAGTATCCGTTTTTGATCGATAACAATGGTGTGTCCGTGGTGCCCATTACCTCACTGGAACTGCAGCATGCGGTCTCGACCGAGCGGGTCTCCACCGGCTTGCCACGTCTGGACGAAATGTTAGGGGGTCAGGGCTATTATCGGGGCAGCAGCGTTCTGATCACGGGCACCGCCGGCACCGGCAAGACCTCGCTAGCGGCCCACTTTGTGGATGCCGCCTGCCGCCGTGGTGAGCGGTGCTTATACTTTGCGTTCGAGGAATCGCCGCAACAGATCGCGCGCAATATGCGCTCCATCGGATTGAATCTTGAACCCAAGTTCAAAAAAGGCCTGCTGCATATTGAAGCGGCGCGTCCCACCGCCTTTGGCCTGGAAACTCACCTGGCGATGATGCATAAGCTAGTCAATTCGTTTAAGCCGCAGATTGTGGTGGTCGATCCCATCACCAATCTGATTGCCGTGGGTGAGAAGCTCGAAGTGGATTCCATGCTCGTGCGTTTAATCGACTTCTTAAAGTCCGAGCTGATCACGACCCTGTTCCTGCACCTGATTAGCTCGCACGAGCAAATGAATTTAGCCCAAGCGGGGATTTCATCATTGGCTGATACTTGGATTTCGCTGCGCGCCTGGGAAAGTGACGCTGAGGTTGTGAACGATCTGCGGGTGCTGAAGTCTCGCGGACTGCCCCATTCCAATAGAATTCGCGTCTACACCTTTACCGAGCGCGGCCTGAGTTTGAGCGCGAGTGATCTGACGGGGGCAGCTCCATCAGCCGCCCAACCGGATCCGGCGCAAACGCCCAATGGTAAAAAACGAGCCGGCGTTGGGAAGCACCAGCGCACGCTTTGACGATTGCCGTGACATTTTTAGAGGGCGTTCGCCACGCCTTTGGGTTGAAGGAGTCTCCCCCATGAAGAATAGCGCTTCAAAGAAAAGCAGCGCGACGAAGCGAAGTGAAAAGAAGACGCCAGAGTTTGAACTGCGCCTGTATGTGGCCGGCCAAACTCCCAAGTCTTTGACCGCCTTCGCCAACCTGCGACGTATTTGTGAAACCCATCTGGAAGGTCATTACAGCATCGAAGTCGTCGACCTGGTTGAAAGTCCCCAGCTGGCGCGCGGCGACCAGATTCTGGCGATCCCGACGTTGGTCCGCAAGCTTCCCCAGCCCATCAAAAAAATTATTGGTGATTTGTCGAATACTGAGCGGGTCCTCGTGGGGTTGGATATTCGGCCTCACACAGTGAAGAATGGACTGCGATGACCAAACCGGCTGCCACCTCACGAAAAAAATACCAGCTGCGCTTGTTTATCGCGGGCGCTACCCAGCGTTCCATGAACGCTATTCAGAATGTGCGCCATTTGTGTGAAGAGCAGTTTTCCGGCCATTATCAACTGGAGATCATTGATATCTATCAGCAGCCAGCCCGGGCCTGCGCCGAGCAAATTATCGTAACTCCCACGCTGGTCAAGCAAGCGCCGCTACCCGTTCGCCGTTTTATTGGTGACTTATCTGATACCGCACGTGTGCTAGGGGGAATGCGCCATGAATCGCACTAAGCGGCTCTTGTCTTTTGGTCCTCGCCCGAACAACCAGGAGGGCGGCCATGGGTAGTCCCGTCAAGTCTCGGCGCGAATTCGAAGCGCAGCTGCACGAGCTGCAGCTGCGCTTGAGCGAGGCCGAAGAAACGTTGCGCGCCATTCGGCAGGGCGAAGTAGACGCGCTGCTGGTGAACACAGCCCATGGCGATGAAATCTATACGCTGCAGGGCGCCGATTATCCCTACCGGCTGCTCATTCAAGAAATGAGTGAAGGCGCGGTCACCGTGCAGCAAGACGGCACCATCCTCTATTGCAATCAGCGCTTTGCCGACCTGCTGCACCGGCCCATCGAGCAAGTCTTCAGCAGCAACCTGGCCGACTATGTCAGTGCAGACGAACGCTCTGTCTTGACCGCTTTATTGCAGCAAGTGGGCCGGGGTGAAGTGCTGGTGCAAACGGCGCAAGGCGCCCTGGTGCCCGTGCACATTTCCAGCGCCGCTTTGCAGTTTGACGGAATGAAGGCGCTGGCCCTGCTGGTCACCGACCTGACGATCCAGAAACGTCAGCAAGATCTCATCGCGGCCGAGCGATTGGCGCGCTCAATTTTGGATCAGGCCGCAGAAGGCATCATCGTCTGCGATCTGCAGGGGCGAATCATTCAGGCCAATCAAACCGCCCGCGCGTTAAGCGCGGCCAACCCGCTCCAGCAGCCGTTCGACCGGGTCTATCCGCTGTATCAGATCAATCAAAGCGGCGCGCCAGCACCTCTGCCAGTAACCCGCCTATTGAACGGCGAGATCGTGCGCAGCCTGGAAGTCGGTCTCGCCTGTTCAGACGACCCGACACTTCAAACCTTCCTGATCAGCGTCGCGCCCCTCAGCGAAACCAGCCAGGCTTCGACCAGCGGCTATGTGGTGACCCTGATCAACGTCTCGGAACGCAAGCGAATGGAGCAGGCCCTGCGCTTAAGTGAAGAGCGCTTCCGCCTGGCGCTCAAGAATTCTCCCGTCGCCGTTTTCAATCAAGATCGCGAGCTGCGTTACACGTGGGTGTATCCCCCCGAGTACGGCGAGAGCCTGGGCAAGACCGATGCCGAACTGCTCAACAACAGCGAAGCCAGTCTGTTAACCGGCTGGAAGCGCTTTGTGCTAAAAACGGGCCAGGTCGTGCGCAGTGAAATTGAATTGACGCGGCGCGGTGAGACGTTCTACTATGATTTGCTCATCGAACCTTTGTACGACGCGCGGGGACAAATCACGGGAGTCTCGTCGGCGACCATCGACATTACCGACCGCCGCCTGGCGGAAGAAGCACGGCTGCACAGTGAAGAACGCTTTCGCCACTTGTTTGATTTCTCCCCGATCGCGTTGTGCGAGCTCGACTGCGCGGCTGCGCAGGCACAACTTCAAGACTGGCGTCTGGCGGGGACACAGGATTTTCGACAACACTTTGCGCAACAACCGCAGGCCGTGGTGCAGTGCGCCCAACTGCTAAAAATCATCGGCTTCAATCAGGCCGCGCTGGAGTTGTACGGCGCGCGCAACAAAGATCAATTTTCTCTCCCGCTCAATCCCGCGCGTTTTATACCGCTGCCCATGCTCGGCGAAATCTTAAGCTTGCTGGTCGAGGGGCGCACAAGCCATGAAAGTGAAACCGTCCTGCACACCGTGGACGGTGATGAAAAGAAGGTTCTGCTGCGGATGCGTCTCGTTCCCGATCAAATGCAGCAGCTATCGCGCATGTTGATTTCATGGGTGGACCTGGCTCAGCATCCGCGGGGCGCTGATGTAGCGCTGCCTGCGCAGGATTGAGCGGCGACCCCATAAAGTCGCACCTCACACACCACGACCCCTAACGCTAAGCGTTTGTAAAAATATAACTTCTCAGTTTGCTCTTGGCGGATGGGTACATCCGCCATTTCCGCCGGATGTACCCATCCAGCGGGAGCGGAAGTAATTCTTTTACGGGCCCTTACGCCAGCGGCAGGGTAAACGAGAGGGTTGTACCTGGCCCTTCGTGCTCGTCCACCCAGATGCGCCCGCCGTGAGACTCGATCAGGCCACGACAGATGGCCAGCCCCAAACCGGCCCCGCTGGAGTCGCTTCTGCCCTGTTGCAGTTGTTGAAAAGCTTCAAAAACACGCGCGCGAGCTTCCGGTGGAATCCCCACTCCCTCGTCACTGATGCTCACCTTCACTTCACTGGCGCTGTACGGCATCACGCTGAGGGTAATGCTGGTCTGGGGGGGTGAATACTTGACGGCATTGTTCACCAGATTGGTAATGACTTGGGCAACCCGGCGGCTGTCGGCCTTGACCGGAGGCAAGTGCGGGGGCAGCTGCATGGTGAAGTGATGCTGAGTAGTCAGGGCTTGCAGCTGCGCCTGGGCCGATGCCAGAATGCGTTCCCACTTTTCAGCGCGGGGCGCGATGCGCAAGGTGCCGGCTTCCAACCGCGAGAGATCGAGCAGTTGTTCGATGAGGTCGACCAGCTTATCGGCTTCAGAATCGATCGTGGCAATGAACTCCTGCTGGTTCTCGGGCTGCCAGACCACGTCTCCGGCCAGCAGGGTGCTGGCAAAACCTTTGATGGACGCCAGCGGCGTGCGCAGCTCATGCGAGATCATGGCGAGGAACTTCATCTTTAGATTGTTAGCCCGTTCGGCTTCCCGCCGGGCCTGCGCTTCATTCTCCAGCAGTTGGAAGTTATAGATGGCCATGGCCGCCTCGTCCACCAAACCCCGCAAATGCAAAATGTCTTCGGCATTCACGATGTCGACAAAGCGAAAGTGGATGGAGAACATGCCATACCATTCGCCGCTGGCAATCAGCGGAAATAAAAGACTGCTCGCCGTATGCACACTCAACAGGCGCTGGCGCATGACTTCAGAGATGCGCGTGTCATTGCGGATATCGTTGATGAACAATACTTCCCGGCGTGAGAAGGGCGGGATCAGTCCATATTCCTCCAGGGACATGTGTTGCTCGAGGTAAAGCTGCGTCTCCGGGTCCCGATTCCAGGCGGCCAGAATGGTGCAACCCGCCGGGGGATTTTCATCCTCCCGCCAGATCGCATCGAAAATGGCCACCGAAGCCCGCGCCGTGTACTTCAGGTAGCTGCTGGACAACAAGATCTGCAGTACCTCTTCGGTTGAACGGGCCAGGCTGATATGCTGGCTCAGGGTGTACAGCTCGCGGGTTCGCTGCAAGGCCAGCCGCAACGCCTTTTCGGCCTGCTTGCGTTCCGTGATTTCATGTTGCAAATCGTGATTGATCACTTCCAGCTGCCGGGTTCGCTCCAACACCCGGCCTTCCAATTCAGTGTTCATACTCCGGACTTGTGCTTCAGCTTGCCGGCGTTCTGTGATCTCGGCGTTCAATTGGATGTTGGCGGTTTGAAGTTCCCCCGTCCGCTGCAAAACCCGCTGTTCCAGTTCTATGTTTAACCGCTGCGCTTCATCATACAAACGCGCATTATCCAGGGCCAGGGCCGCCCGCCGTGCCAGCTCCTGAGCCAGCTCCAAATCTGCCAGAGTATAGTGATAACCAGACTCGGCCCAGATGAAAGTGATGACGCCCAGCTGGCGGCCACGCGCCGTCAGGGGCACGGTCATCGCTGAGTGCAGGTCCAACTGCTGCAAGATCTCTAATAACTCTGGATCGGTAATCTGGTCATAGAGTTCCGGTGTGATCTTGGGCAAAAGTTGAGGCTGTCCAGTGCGGACGACTTCATAGCTACCCGTTCTGCTCGCCGGATTGGGTGGAAAGCGCTGCCACAGCTCCCACGCCCACTTGGCCTTGTCCGGATCAACATGCACCACACTGACCCGTTGCAAAACGCCCTGCTCATCCAAGAGATCAATGGCACACCAGTCGGCCAGCCGGGGCACGACCAACCGGGCCAGCTCGTCCAGGCGGGTCTTATAATCCAAGGCCTTGGTCAACAGCGCGCCGGTCTCGGCCAGCAAACGCTGTGCCAGCTCGGCGCGCTTCAAATGGGAAATGTCCTGCAGCATGTTGACGGCCATCACCACTTCACCCGCTTCGTTGTACACCGGCTGGGATTTCAGCACGGCCCACATCTCTTCACCTGTCGTGTGAAATTTATAGCGCACCACCAGGCCGGGGGTGGGTTGGCCGTGCAGCGCCCGTGGGGCGGGGAAAAGATCGGGCGCTAACGGCCGGCCCGCTTCATCCAGGACATCAAACCGTTGGGGGTATTCTGTGGTGGAAAGAGCCAACATCTCCTGCATCGAGTCAAACCGCAACAAGCGGACCAAGGCCTGATTGGCATAGGTGCGCTGACCCTCTTGATTGACGGCGCTGATTCCATCGGACATGCTATCCAGAATGATGGCGATCTCCGTGCGTGACAGCTGCAATGCTGCTTCAGCCTGCCAGCGTTCCACGGCCAAAGCCACCACATGCGCCACCGCTTGCAGGAAGTGCACGTCATCTTCACTAAAGAGGCGAGGCTTGGTGCTGTACGCCCCCAGGACGCCATAAGGCCGTTCCTTTCCCGGGATCTTCACGCTTAAGCCGCTGACAATGTGATGCTCGTGCAGGACGTGGGAAGCGGTGAAACGTGAATCAGATTTCAGATGATTAAAGATCAGTGGCTCATTCGTCGCCAAGGTGTAGCCCGCCGTTGAATCCAGACCACTGCTCACAATAAGCGGGTCCGTCAGGTCTTTCCAGCCTATCCCGGCGCGCTTGACAAGCCGATCGGGGTTGGACTGTAACTCAAGTATTCCGCAGAAACCCACACTCAACGTCAGGGCGACATGCCCTGCGACTTCATCTAACAGATCTTGCAGCGGTAGGCCGGACAAGGCGCGCTGGCCCACTTCGGCCACAATGGCTTGTTGATGGACGCGCATGGCCAGGTCATCTTCCACCTGCTTGCGCTCCATAAACAGGCCCACTTGATATCCAATGGCATCCAGCTGTTCGATCAGATCGAATTCCGGCTCACGGATGGTGCGACCGAAGCATTCCATTACCCCGGTGACTTCGCCCTCGCTACGAATGGGTACCGCGAAGGCACTGTGCAGATCGTTACTTTGAGCGGCGTGTGAACGGGGCAGACCGGCGGTGGCCATATCGGCAATCCACACCGGACGGCCAGAGGTAAACACGCGCCCCGGCAAGCCTTGATCCAACTGAAATTGAAGCGATCGTGTCATCCCGGCAAAGCCGTCGACTTTCAAGGTGGGCGCTTGCCAGGTGCTTTCATTGCGCAGCTGACCCGTGGCCGGGTCAATGCGCCACAAAGCGCCAAATTCCGAGCCGGTGATCTCGCACACGGCTTGCAACACTTTCGCCGAGGCCTCACTCACGCCGATGGATTCGGCCAGGGCGTGCGCCACCGCATATTGCAGGGCCAGGCGTCGTTCCACCACTTTGAACGGTGTCACGTCCACCATCACCCCCAGGCAACCGCGCACCCGATCGTATTCGTCGTACAAAGGCGAGGCATATTCAAGCAGGTTCAGCTGTTTCCCGTCAGCCCGTGCCAGATCCAATTCCACATCGCGCAACTCAAGGCCATGCGCGGAAGCATACTGCAGCGGTAGTTCCGAGGCAGGCACTTCCTGTCCATTCCGCAGCACTTTGAACGGCAAAACGTCAGGGTCAGGGCGCGACTTGGAGGGATTCTCTTCCTGCGATATGCCCAACAGCCGGGCACAGGCCGGATTCACGGTTATCTCACGGCATTCCGGATCGTGCGCCACGGCAATGCCGACCGGCAGCACGTTCAACAGGGTTTCCAGTTCTTCCACACGCCGATCGAGCTCCTGGTTCAATTGACGAATGGCTTCTTCGGTGACGCGGTGATCGTGAATGTCGGTGGTGGTGCCAATCCAGGCCGTGATCTGTCCGGCGGCATCGCGAGTGGGCACCGCCCGCGTCAGGAACCAGCGATACTCACCATCGTAACGCCGGTTGCGCACTTCAACTTCGCACTCGTGGCCCTCGTCCAAAGCGTGCTGCCATTGCCGCAAATAATATGCGGCATCCTCTGGATGAAGGCACAATTCCGGCCAGCCGACCGCCGCTTCTTCGCTTGAGACGCCACAGTAATCCAGCCACTGCTGGTTGGCATAGGTCAACTTGCCATCAGGGTCGGCCGTCCACACCATGGTTGGCGCCAGATTAGCCATGACGCGAAAGCGCTCCTCGCTCTCGCGCAGTTCTACATTGACCCGACTGAGCTCACCCGTGCGCGTCGCGACGCGCCGTTCCAGTTCAACATTCAGCTGGCGCACTTGCTCTTCCACTTCCTTGCGCTCGGTTACGTCCTGCCCCGTGCCTAAGAGGCGAACCACTTGTCCCCACTGATCCACCACCGCCTGCCCGCGTGCTTGCAGAATACGAATGGCACCATCGGCTCGCACAATGCGATGCTCGAAAGTGAATGGCTGTCCCAACTGACGCGCTGTTTCGACGACGTGGCTCACCTGGACACGATCTGCGGGGTAGACGCGCTGTAGAAATTCTTCGTAAGTGATGAGCCTGGATTGCGGCTCCAGGCCATAGATGCGGTACATCTCGTCGGACCACGACACGACGTTGTCGCTCACATGCCAGCCCCAATGGCCCAGCTGCGCCAACTGCTGGACCTCCGCGAGGCGTTCTTCAGCTTCTTGACATGCCTCCGCGAGCTCTTCATTTTGCTGGATGAGATCCTCTTCGGCGACCTGCAATTTCTCCAGCGTCACATTCAGCTCATCGACGATTTCTACCCATAGGGATGGAGGGCCGTCAACGACAGAGGTATTCCATTCTTGAAACTTGAGCGCCTGCTGGCGCACGGTCGCCATCTGCTGCAGCAATTGTTGCAAGCTCACAGTCATTCTCCCCGTGTGCCTGTTGTCCCGATCCATTCTGCACCTCTTAGAAGCGAATTCCAAAACGGATGAGCAGCTTGTTTAGTTATTCTACCGTACTTGACAAGGCGGTGCCTAGCAAAGCTTGTCCTATCTTCGTTAGACTTAGCCCTATAGTACAACCCTAAATTCGAGCGACCACGCCAGAACGAAAAGTTTAGAGTTTATTTAGTCCGAGTTTGGGACTTTTTGATAAGCACGATGATAAGTTGGAGAACCAGTTTCGTTCCATCTCTACAAGTTGGTTAAAAGCGAGGGCACCATGAAGGAGAAATTCAAAGAAGCCGCAGATTTAATCAAGGCAACCTTGCAGGAATGGGGCGAAGACAAGGCCGCGCGGTTAGCGGCAGCCTTGGCCTACTACACCGTCTTCTCCATTCCACCGCTCCTGATTATCGTGTTGGCGGTGGTGGGCCAGTTCTACGATCAAAGTACCGCCCGCCAACAGCTCATGGCGCAGATCGCCGACCTGCTTGGCCGGGAGGGGGCCGACTTCATTCAAGGCTTGTTGGAAAGTGCCAGCCGCCCCGCCGATACCTTTCTGGCTTCACTGTTGAGTGTGGTCACGCTGCTGCTGGGTGCCACCGGCGTCTTTGGTGAATTGCAAGGCGCATTAAATACCATTTGGGAGGTGGCCCCCAAACCCGGGCGCGGCTGGTTGGGCACGCTGAAAGATCGTTTCCTCTCTTTCACCATGGTGTTGGGGATCGGCTTTTTGTTGTTGGTCTCCCTGGTCGTCAGCACGGCCCTTTCAGCGCTCGGCAACTTCTTTGCAGGCGAGGTGGCTCAAACCTCTGGGGTGTTGCAGCTTTTAAATTCCCTCGTTTCGTTTGGCATCATTACGCTGTTGTTTGCCTTGATCTTTAAGGTGATACCCGATGTTCGGATCGCCTGGCGCGATGTCTGGCTCGGCGCTCTGGTTACCGCGTTGCTCTTTGTCATCGGGAAATTCGCGATCGGCTTGTACCTGGGCCGCAGCAGCGTAGCCTCCACTTATGGCGCGGCTGGCTCACTGGTGATCATTCTGCTCTGGATCTACTACTCGGCTCAGATTCTTTTTCTGGGCGCAGAGTTCACGCAAGTGTATGCCAACCGTTATGGCTCACAGGTGCGCCCGGCAGCCGATGCGGTGCTCCTGACCGAAAAGAGGCGTGTGCAGCAAGGTCTGGCGCCGCGGGGGAAAAGTCAGGTTGCCCCGGCGCCCTCTGGCTATACCCGACGGAACGCCAATGTAAGCTGGCAAGTACAACCTGCTCCGATCATCAAGGCTTTGCCTGCTCCACCAGACCGACCTCCGCGCCTGAAGAAAAATCTTTTTTACTATGTCGGTATGACGCTGGCGCTGCTGGCCAGCCTGTGGTTCAGTTTACGCCGCAGTCTGGGGCGCTAGTTTCTATGAGGAGTCAGGCCGGCCCGCCCTCCTCTTTCACCAGACAGCAAAGCAGCCATTCTCTGTGAATGGCTGCTTTTCCCTAATCCTGAAACTTCTCCCCGGCTGCTCACTGATTCTGGCTTTCCCGAAACCGTGTGGCTTTGTCGGGTATTTTTGGGTAGTGCTTAATAGACACCCGGCCAAAGTTTTGTGTTTCTGGCAAACCATCCATCCCTGCAATGGAAACCAATAGGCAGTACCAGTTTCAAGATTAGATGAATCAAGAATACCACAACTTTGACCAAAACGATCTAAAAAAGATCGAAAAAAATTTGAAAACTTGTCAAAATGAGGTTGCAAGCGGGTCGTTGTGAATTTGGTCTTTTTTTAGCAGCCATTTGGGACTTTTTTAGTCGACGCATGATACTCTCAATTTACCTTCATCGGCTGTAACTATCCATGCCTGAGTTGCTGTGTCTGGTAACTCATCACTAGAAAGGACAAATCATGACCGAGGGTATTAAGATTCCCAGCCGCCAAGAAGCGAACCAGTGGATTAACGAACTGTCCGCAAAGTCCGGCAAAGTTTTGGAAGAGATCCAGCATAAGGTGACCCGGCGCAAAGAGCGGCGCACGGTCGGTGCTTTTCTCAAACGCACGAAGTTTTTGCCCGTTTTGCTGGTCATGGGCGCGATTGTGGCGATCGTGGCCGTCACCCGTTCCCGGCAGGCCGCGAACTATCCCATGCGGGATGATTTGGATGCCCCGTTGGATAGTGATTGGAATGCGCATCAACCAAGTCTTTAGCAGTTTGCAGTATGGCGTAACAGCAGAGAGATTCTTACAACCCCAGAGGAGGCCAAGCATGAACGAAGATATTTTGAAAGGACAGTGGAAGCAAATGCGGGGCAAGGTCCGCGAGTGGTGGGGCAAACTCACCGACGATGATTTGGACCAGATTAGCGGCAAGAAGGACCAGCTCATTGGCAAATTGCAGGAACGCTATGGTTACACCCGTGACGAGGCCGCGCGCGAAGTGGACACCCATTTCGAGAATGAGCCTTCCTTCAGTGAGATGAGGCGCTAGGAGCAGCCCGTTCACAGACCGGCGAAATAAGAGGGGATCAGAACTGATCCCCTCTTGTGGTTCATTCTTCCCTAAGAGCACTTCCCGACCCGATTACTCTATGCCACAACTCTCGCCCGCTTCTTCCCTGACCACGACGCCGTGGAACACCCGCCGTATTTTCTGGGCGACGCTGGCGGTCTTCTGGGTCGTCGTCGGATTTTTACTACTCTATCGCTTTCGGATGGTGCTGTTCATTATTTTCACGGGCATCATCGTGAGCATGGCGATGACACCCGCCGTGGATTGGTTGCACCGGCATAAGCTGCCCCGGGCCGTGGCGATTATCTTGATTTACCTGCTCCTCTTAACTGTGCTCATTGTATTTATCTACTTGATCGTTCCGCAGATCATTCAACAAACCAGTACCATGTTGCCACAGCTTGAACAGTATTATCTGAGCTTCAAGTCCACCCTGGCCCGCTCACCTTATACGCTTCTGCGCGAAATCGCCTGGCAGTTGCCGGCCTCTTTGCGTTCGCTGCCTGTGTCAGAAGCGCCTGCGGGCCAAGAGGTAACATTGGATGCTTTGGGCCAGACTTTAAGCACGGCGGGCGCCCTAATCAGTGGATTGTTCACATTGATTGCGATTCTATTGATCGGCTTCTATTGGACGCTGGAAGGCGAGCGGGCCCTGCGTTCGCTCTTATTGCCGCTATCTTCCTCGCAACGCGAAAGCGTGCGCGAAATCATCGGTCAGATCACCGCACGTGTGGGCGGTTATATGCGAGGACAGGCCTTGTTGGCGCTCACCATTTTCCTGGTCTCCCTAGCCGCTTATCTGCTCAGCGGCCTGCCTGCGGCCCTAGCCCTGGCTTTATTGGCCGGTATCTTGGAATTGATTCCCGTCTTGGGTCCGGCCTTGGCTGCGATTCCCGCCGTATTGGTCGCCCTGGCCGCCGCACCCGATAAAGTCCTGTGGGTCATTGCGCTTTCGGCGTTCATTCAATTTTTAGCGAACAATGTTCTGGCACCCAGGATCATCCATAAAACGGTGGGCGTCAATCCAGTGGTGACCCTGCTGGCGATTGTGGCCTTTGGTGCCTTGTTTGGCTTTGCCGGAATTGTGCTGGCGATCCCGGTGGCCGCCGTCGTTCAGATTCTGCTCGATCGAGCCGTCCTCCATCCTACCGCGTCTGTCATGGAAGAACCGGCGGGACGAGATCGCTTAAGCAAGCTGCGCTACGACACACAAGAACTGGCGGTGGATGTCCGCAAGTTAATTCGCCGCCGCGAAACGGTTCCCGATCCAGCTCAACCCGATGATCTGGAAGACACCATTGAAGCTTTGGCGCTGGATCTGGATAGCATTGTAGCGCAAGCGACCTCACCCGAAAACACACCCCAGGGTGAATCATGAAACGCTTGGTCTGGTTCACGATCGTCATTCTGGCAACCCTGAGCAGCCTGTTTCTCCTGTGGCAGGTGCGGACGGCCATCCTTCTTTTCCTGCTGGCGCTCACCATCACGGCGGCCCTCCGACCGCCGGTCGACCGCCTGACGAGTCGTGGCTTTTCCGCGGGATTGGCCTCATTCCTCATCTACGCCGTCGTGGTTGGCGCCCTGCTGGGCCTGCTGCTCTTGTTCGGCGGGCGCCTGTTCAATGATGTCCAGCAGTTGCTGGCAGATGCAACCGAACATTATCAACAAATTCAGGCCGAGTGGTCCCAGGGGACGCCTTTTCAGCAAGTCATTGTGCAACAGTTGACGCCACTGTCTGATCTTTCGCAAGCTATCGCCGGAGAACAAGGGATGGCTTTCATGCAGACGCTGTTGGGTATAACACTCAGTTCGCTTGACCTGTTGGGGCAAGTGATCATCATCCTGGTCTTAAGCATTTATTGGAGCAGCGATCAAGAACGCTTCAAACGTCTGTGGCTGTCACTGTTTCCGGCCGAGACACGCGCCCGGATGCGGGCCAGCTGGCAGGCCATCGAAGATGGAGTGGGCGCCTACGTGCGGAGTGAATTCGTGCAGAGCAGTCTAGCTCTGCTCCTGCTCGCGCTTGGCTATTCAGTGTTAGGGTTGAAGTATCCTATTTTGCTCGCCCTGACGGGCGCGATCGGTTGGCTGCTCCCCTGGGTGGGTGTACTGCTCGCCGTCATTCCGGCCTTCCTGGTGGGGTTACTACTGAGTCCCGGTCTGGCACTGGGCGCGGTTGCTTATAGCTTAGCCATCCTCTCTTTTTTGGAATTGGTTGTGGAGCCGCGCTTTTTTAATCGGCGCCGGTTTAGCTCGCTCCTCGTCGTCATCGTCATGCTGGTGTTGGTTGACGAATATGGCTTGATCGGCTTACTGCTGGCGCCGCCGTTGGCCGGCGTCCTGCAAATCGTCGCCAATCAAGTCATCCGCTCGGCCAGCAGCGCCGCCACACCCCCACCCATCAATCAGCTGGAAGTGTTGCAGACTCGGCTCACTTCCTTTCAGGATCGACTGGCACAACGCGCTGAAGCGCCCAGTCCAGAATTGCTCAATATCACTGCGCGGCTGACGCACCTCGTCGAACGCGCCCGCCAGGAGGAAGCGCTGCGCAAGCGGGTCGCAGGTGAAGCGGTGGAGTTTGATCAAACGC
>JAUQXC010000154.1 GCA_030834825.1 Thermoflexales bacterium | reverse complement strand
CCAGTGCCTGCCAGGCACATTCCAGAAAGACACGCTGCTGCGGATCCATCAGTGCGGCTTCATGCGGCGAGTAGCCAAAAAAGGAAGCGTCAAATGATCCCACATCCATTGAAACACCACTGGCCCTAACGTACTGCGGATCGCGCAGCAACGCGGCCGCTACGCCACTGGCCAACAACTCTTCTTCCGAGAAGAACGAAATGGACTCCACTCCGGCGCATAGATTGTGCCAGAAGGTGTCGATATCCGCGGCCCCGGGAAAACGACCGGCCATACCGATGATGGCCACATCTGAACTGGATAGGGAATGGGAGAGCTGCGATTTACCCATTGCGATCAATGACCTCTCAACTGGCGGCGACGTTCTTTTTGCTGCTGCATGAAGGATTCGCGCGCGCCCCGTACTTCGGTGCGCTCTTGGTTCAAGCTAAGTGATTCTTTGCCGCTGAGATAGCCGGCCAGCGAATGCACGGTGGGATATTGAAATAACTCAACGATGGATAGGGCTTCCGCTAAACCTTCGGCCTGTAGCTGGTTATGAACCTTGGCCATCAGCAAGGAATGCCCACCCAGTTCGAAGAAATTGTCGTGGAGCCCCACTTTATCAACAGGCAGAACGTTTTGCCAGATTGCCGCAATGCGTTGTTCCAGCTGGGTCTGTGGCACGACGTAAGCGACCTCAAGTGTCGGCCGCTGACCTTCCGGGGCAGGCAATGTCCGGCGATCCACTTTGCCGTTGGGTGTAAGGGGCAGTGCCTCCAAGGTCATGAAGAGGGAGGGCACCATGTAGTCGGGTAGTTCCCTTTTCAGGAAGCTGCGCAGCTCATTAGGTGCAGTCGCCTGATGGAGGACGACGTAGGCCACTAACAGCTTCTCTTTTGAAGTTGAGGCCCGCGACGATTCACCGCTTTTACTTGAATCGTCGCGGGCCACGACGACAGCGGCTTGTACCTGCGGATGTTGGCACAGCAGCGTTTCGATTTCCGCTAACTCGACGCGGTAACCGCGCAGCTTGACCTGGTGATCTATGCGCCCGAGAATCTCCAAATCGCCGTTGGATCGATAGCGAGCCAGGTCGCCGGTGCGATACAAACGCGCGCCTGGTACCTGGCTGAAAGGATGAGGGATAAACCTTTCAGCGGTCAGTGCGGGCTGATTCAAGTAACCGCGCGCCAGACCGTCGCCGCCGATGTACAGCTCACCGGCCACGCCAAGCGGGACTGGATGCAAGTAAGCATCCAAGAGATAGATCTGGGTGTTGGCAATGGGCCGACCGATGGAGACCGCTTCGGCCCCAGGACTAACTAGTCCCATCGTTGACCAGATCGTCGTCTCAGTGGGGCCATACATGTTCCAGACGGCCGCCACCTTTTCAAGCAGGCGATTGGCCAAATCGCGCGGGAAGCCTTCTCCACCACACAACGCGTGCAGATGAGGGTGGCCCGGCCAATCGGTTTCTAATAAGAGCTGCCAGAGGGTGGGGGTGGCCTGCATCAGTGTTGCGCCGGAATCGGACAGGCGCGCGGCCAAGCGCGGTCCATCGGTGATCACCTCGCGACCGATTAACTCGACTGTTGCCCCAACGACCAATGGCAGAAACAGTTCCAGGCCGGCGATATCAAAGGAGAGCGTAGTGACCGAGAGAAGAATATCCCTTGTTGTTAGACCGGGTTGCTGGCACATCGCATTCAAGAAATTGACGACGGCGCGATGTGTGACTTGAACGCCCTTGGGTCTTCCGGTTGAGCCTGAGGTATAAATCGTATAAGCCAGATTAGTCGCGCACACCTCGCTGGCTGGAATTTCAACGCCATGATGAGCAATGCGATCCCAATCCGCATCCAGACAGATGATGTGGCGCTGCTGCGTTGGCAGCTGATCGCATAAGCGCTGTTGAGTCAGCAGTACGGGCGCTTGAGCATCTTCGAGAATGTAGGCCAGGCGATCGCGTGGATAGGCCGGATCAAGCGGCAAGTATGCTCCACCAGCCTTGAGAATCCCCAACAGCCCTATCATCATCTCCAACGAACGATCCGCATAAAGTGCGACCAAGACTTCCGGTCCCACCCCCCGTTGTTGTAAGTGCCGGGCTAACTGGTTAGCACGTTGATCGAGCTCGTGATAAGTTAATTCCTGGCCTTCAAAGATCACGGCCACAGCATCGGGAGACTGTGTCGCTTGCGCTTCGAACCAGTGGTGCAAACACCGTCCCCGATCATACTCGACCAAAGTAGTGTTCCAATCTTGCAAGATCTGCTGCCGTTCGATCCGGGGAAGCAGGGGTAAGTCAGATAACTTCTGTTCCGGCTCAGCGAGGATCCCCTCCACTAATGTCCTAAAGTGGTTCAGCATCCGATCGATGGTGTCTGCTTTAAATAGATCGCAGTTGTATTGGAGAGAGGCGAGCATTCCGTCAGCGGTCTCAGCGACAGCCAGGGCTAGATCGAACTGCGTGGCGCGTTGTTCCAGTGACCTGGATTTCAAGGTCAAATCGTCTAGTTGAAAACGGGCGCCAGCCTCCCGGAGCGCAAAGGCCGCCAGACCTGTGACTTCAGACAACGGGGATTGCTGCAAAACGAACCAGACTTGAAAGAGGGGCGAGCGGCTTGGGTCTCGCTGAGGCTGCAGCCGCTCGACCAGCAGGCTAAAGGGATAAGCCTGGTGAGCGGTGGCCTCTAACACGGTCTGACGTATACGACTCAGGAAAGTCACAAACGAAGGATTTCCAGAAGCATCTCCGCGCACGACCACAGGATTCACAAAGTACCCGACCAGCCCGGCCAGGTTGGCCTCAGCCCGATTGGCCGTGGGTGAACCGATCAGAATGTCGGGTTGCCCCGTGTAGCGATAGAGCAAGGCCTGGAAAGCCGCGAGCAGGGTTGTGTAGAGGGTAGCGCCCTGACCGCGACTAAATGACTTGAGCCGCTCAGTCAACTCTGCATTGATCTGAAGTGCTCGTGAAGATCCGTGAAAAGTCTGGATGGCCGGACGAGCATAATCGGTGGGTAAATTCAACACCGGCAACTCTCCGGATAGCTGCTCCTTCCAATAGGCCCATCGTTGTTCACCTTCTGCTCCGGCCAACAGCGCAGCTTGCCACTGAGCATAGTCAGAGTATTGCAGTGACAAAGGAGCGAGCGTGATTGCTTCGCCTTTCTTTTGGGCTGGATAGAGAGTTCCCAATTCACGCACTAAGACGGCCAGCGACCAAAAGTCGGCCACAATGTGATGAACCACCAACAGCAGGATGCACTCTTGTGTCGAGCGGCGGAATAGGTGCACGCGTAGCAGCGGGCCTTGTACCAGATCGAAGGGACGATGGGCTTCCTCCAACAAACGGTCATCCAATGACGGCGAAGACCACGTCGCTGCCTCCTCAACCTGAAAGTAAACGGCGGATTGCACCGACACATGTTGAACAGGTTCACCTTGCACAACTGGAAAAGTAGTTCGCAAAGAAGGATGGCGTTCAACCAGGGCCTGGAATGCCTGCTGCAGAGCTGGGATGTCCAACTCACCCTCAATTCGGATGGCGTTGGCAATGTTGTAGGCCGCGCTCGCCGGGGCTAGTTGATGAAGAAACCACATGGCACGTTGGCCGTGTGAGAGAGAATGCTCGGGTGTGCTCTCTGAATCTGAAATGGGACGAGCCGCTGGCGTCGCTGCGGGTACCTCGAATTTAGCGAGAATATGTGTGGCCAGTTGCGCGAGGTCAGATCCCTGGAGCAAGTCAACCACCGACAGGCCCACGCCCAGATCGGTTTCCACCTGATGGGTTAATTCGATGGCTGTCAATGAATCGAGTCCCAAAGCGCTAAGCGGTTGCTGAAGATCCACTTGTGCCGGCGCGATCTTCAAAATGTGGGCTGCCTGCTCTCGCAGGTAAAGTATCAGCAAAGACTGGCGGGCGATCGGCTCGTTCACGACGGATAAGGCCTGGCGAATAAATGCGACTTCAGGCTCAGGCGGGGTCGAGGTCCCCACTGACTCAACCTCTAGAATATCCTTGGCCACTACTTCTAAACTGTCGGCTAAGAACCCGGCACGGCAAGCCTGACGCTGGATCTTACCGCTGGAAGTTTTGAGAATGCTCCCTGCCGCCAATAACGCAACCCTGTGAACCTGTACCGCATGCTCTTCAGCGACCGCCTGGCGAATCGCGCGGATGGCCGCGTGCCAATCTTGTTCTGTGGCAAGGTGATTCACTTCTTGTGCCACGACCAGCTGCTCCTCGTTCGCGACTGTGATTGAGAACGCAGCACAACAACCGGGCCGTAGTGCGGGATGACTTCTCTCAACTGTTTGTTCGATGTCCTGCGGATAATGGTTGCGACCTCGGATGATGATCAAATCCTTGAGCCGGCCGGTCACGAACAGTTCACCCTCATGCAAGAAGCCCAGGTCCCCGGTGCGCAAGAAGGGACCATCGCCTGTGCCTGCCAGATGCGCCCCAAAGGTCTCGGCCGTTTTCTCCGGCTGATTCCAATAACCCTGGACCACACTCGGCCCAGCTACCCAGATTTCACCGACCTGTTCCGATCTACAATCATTCAACGTTTCTGGATTGACGATGACAATCCGCTGGCTCGCGAGTGTATGACCGCAGCCCACCAAGGTCTGAGCGGCAGACTGAGCCGTCATCATCGGCTCCACGCGATGTTGTTGCAGCGCGGCGCGGTCGACTACATGTGTAACGGGCAGAGCAGCTTTAGTTCCTCCGGACACGATGAGCGTTGCTTCTGCCAGACCATAGCAGGGGTAAAAAGCCTCTGGGCGGAAGCCACAGGGCGCAAACGTCCGGGCAAAATTCTGCAGGGTTTCGATGCGAACAGGCTCGGCGCCATTAAAGGCCAGTTCCCAGCTGCTCAGGTCCAGCTGTTCGCGTTCTTCCGGGCTGATTTTGCGTACACATAGATCGTAGGCGAAATTTGGCCCGCCGCTGATCGTGCCCTGATAACGTGAGAGAGCTTGGAGCCAACGCAGTGGGCGCTTCAGAAAATCGATCGGCGACATGAGGAAAACGGGAAACCCACCGTACAGTGGCTGCAGGATACCGCCAATCAGGCCCATGTCGTGATAGGGTGGCAACCAGACCACACCGCGACTGTGAGGCGTTGCTCCAAAACACCTGTGAATCAAGGCCGAGTTATGCAGGAGGTTATCGTGACTGAGCATCACGCCGCGCGGTGCAGCGGTCGAACCGGACGTATATTGCAGAAATGCCAGATCATCGCCATTGACCAGGGATAGCTGCCATTCCTCTGCCTCGACCGAGGTAAGCGTGTCGGTCGCGATCCAATTTAAGGCTTTGAAATCCGGCATTTCATCAAAGAGCAATTCAGCCATGGCCAACAGCGGCGCAGTCGTCAACACGATGGTGGCTTGGGCGTCGGTCACGATCGCTTGGAGCCGTGGCAGAGTCCGATTGAGACGATGGACATCGGGCGGATAGGCTGGAACAGCAATAATGCCAGCATACAAACAGCCGAAGAAGGCCGCGATATATTCCAGGCCCGGCGTGTAGAGCAGTAGGGCACGTTCGCCTTTTGCTCCAAGGGCCTGAAGTTTGGCGCCAATCGCTCGGGCCTGCTGATCTAAGCCTTGGTAAGTAAACGAGACCTCTTCTGCCTCGCCATCTAGTAGAAAGGTATAGGCCAGTTGCTCGGGCTGGTGAAGTGCCCGCCAATGCAGAAGCTCAACCAGAGTAGTGAACCTTAAGTCGGCAGTCAAACTATGATCGCGATCCGTTGAAGTCATTTTTTCCTTTCACCGGACTTGCCGTCAATGATGCCTTCCAAGCGATGGACGTCTAGTAGCGAGACGGGGATAAGGCACGTGCCAACAGGGATGCCCTCCCGCTGGTTGATCTTTAAATTCTATCTCTGTTGGGCAACACTTTCTGGTCGTATCTCCAACAGTCCGTCCAGGTTAAGCAATGGGCGGCCGAGTTGGAGGCTGAGGACCACACCAACAATAGGGACCAAATCTACACGAGTGAGCCAAGGTTGCAATTGTCGGAGGTCGTGCACCTGAATGCGGGCGAGGCGGACTGTTCAGCCGCAAGCAAGCCGATCGTTTTGGCGTACTTCGGACTTGAAACAGCGATCGCGGTGGCTCCGCCTGAAGCGACACACCTGTAACGGTTCATTTACCGAAGGTAGTCGAATTAGAGTTTCAGCGTGATGACTTCTTCATCTCTTAACTGGGGCGCAAAGCGACCATACCGAAGCGGATATTTGGCACAGTTATGATGAGAGAGAGTGTGATACACCCGACATACATCGTGGAGTGTGTCATCACGGCATATAAGCGCTTTCCTTAGAGTATAGAAATGAACTGGGATAGGAGCAGCAGAACTATGGCCTAATTATTTGGGCGACGTAAAGCAATTGGCCCGTTTTGGACTTCGCGCAAAACAGACGTTGTGCCACCTAGTTTTTGAACTTGAATCCGATTGTGCCGCTTTAGAAACTTGTGGGTAAAGAGTTTTCCAAGACCAGTATCAGGATACGTTCGCTAAGTATTGTTCCCAATTAGACGCTTTTACACGTGGATCAATGTCATAACCAGCTGGTCTCGCTGTTGACGACCAACTTTGAAAGGTGTTGATGGATGGATTGATACCTACTTGATATATTCTTTGAATTTTTTGATTTCTGATTTTCGTCAGTATACCACAACTCGCTGTTGCATGTATAGCCGAAGTTGATGTTTACTTGATCGATCTGAAACAGGGGTTACTCAAGCTTAGATTAGGGGTGTATGTTAACCAACGTTCCCACCTCGGCCCACGCGTACAGCCATTGCGCGTCGGGTGTGGGCGTGTTGACACAGCCATGGCTCATAGGCTGGCCGAAGTTGTTGTGCCAGTACGTGCCGTGAATGCCATAGCCTAAATAGAAGTACATCACGTATGGCACATCGGGCAGGTAGTAACCGGGGCCGCTCATTGTCTGGGCTGGGTGCTTCACGTAGATGTAATACTGTCCCATGACGGTCGGTGTGCCCGGCAATCCGGTTGAGACCGTAACCCAATAGACCGGCGTATCCCCTTCGTAGGCCACCAGCCGTTGATCCGAGAGATCCACGTCGATCCAGCGGTCGCCATCCGTCTCTGTCGGATTGCTGACAGCGACAGGTTCATCGGTTGGCAGATTGAGCGGTTCAGGTGTCGCCGTCGCAGGTTCAGGTGTCGCGGTGGGGAAAATGACAGGGGGAAGGGTGGGGGTCGCGGTGGGCAGGTCAGCAACAGCGGGCGCGGCCAACGGCGGCAACGTCCGCGTCGCTAAAGGTGGTGGTGTGATGTCGGGCAAAGCCTGCGCAACTTCTGCCGGCGGTGGACTCGCTTGTAGGGCGGTGGCTGAAACAGACTGTGGTTGCCCAAAATAGATCGAAGCGCAGGCGCCCAACAACACGATCAACGCTACGAGGGTGTTTAGCCAGGCCGGTGCCGTGTGCCCGTACCCGGATGGCTTCCGATCACGCCTGGCTGGCGCCGTGTCGCTGGTTTCAAAGCCGGCGGCGCGGAGCTTCTCATCTTGCTCGCGCCAATGGTTCCAGCGAATGGCGGCGTGCGCGCGTTCGTTCTGGGGATCGATGGCCAGCGCTTGGGCAATGTAAGCATAGCTGTCGGCTGGGGTATTGCCCAGTCCGGCCAGCCACATCAACGCTGGAATGTTCCGAGGATCGCGCTCCAGGACCTTCTCAAAGAAAGGCCGGGCTGCTTCCGGTTGATTCTCTTCCACCAGCCGGATGCCATACTGCAAGAGTTGTTGAAGGGTGAGTCGTGGATCTGATTTCATAGTTGAGTCTTCAGGAAGCACAAGATTCCGTTGGTAATGCCCTCGGCGGGCAGCTCGGGTTGCTTTACGATCATATCATAATCGAGGTACAAAAAGCCAGTCTCGATAATGGCAGCCGGCGTATTCGGATCAAGTTCGTTGAATGAATGGTAGAAGGTCATGTCGTTCGTGATGCTGTTTTCGTGAAACTCCAGGCCAGTGGCCTTCCGATATTCGGTGCGCAGGCATTCGGCCAGTTTATCGGTAAGGGTGGGTATCTGACTGGCCTGCGAGCGGGCTACTTTGAAACCGGTGGCAGGTGGATCGGCGTCAACCGGTTCGCACGAGTCGGCATGGATGGAGACCAACACATCGGCGCTGAAGCCGTCCAGGCGGCTGTCAAATTCTTGCAGCAGATCGACCCACACGCCGCGTTCGCGCAGTTTCTTGGCGACTAACTGAGCGATCTGAAGATTCGTATCTTTCTCCGTGGTACCATCTGGACACACGGCACCTGGGTCATTGCCCCAGTGACCGGCCACAATGCCGACGTAAGGGCCGACCGGGCGTTCGACAGTCGATCGGGGTGTGGGGCCTGCGGCTAGCGGAGCCGCCAACGCTGCGCCCGGAGTAAGATTTGCCTGGCTCGATTCGATGATCACTTCTCGATCGGTGGGGCGATTGGCCGCCGCGCCGGTGATGACAAAGAGCAGCAGTGCGCCGACGAAGGCAACCGCCACCAGGCCCATCATCTGCGGGCTGTTGGCCGTTGGGCGTCTGGCCGAGCGCTGATGAGGCGGGGTTGCCATGCGGTTGTGTCGGGTAGAAGCTTGGTTGATACGGCGTGCCATTGGGGCTAATGATACTCGCAGAGGGCACGCAAGTCAAAGTGTGTTCAAGGTGCTTGGTTGTCATTCTCCCCGTCACAGACTACAATGAAATTGTCATTCCTGGCCAAAGGGGGAAATATGTCTCTGTTGCATCAAAATCGCCGCTTATGGCAGCGTCAC
>JAUQXC010000153.1 GCA_030834825.1 Thermoflexales bacterium | reverse complement strand
GTGATGCACTGCACCACCATTCATACCAGCCGAATTATTTGCGAATACAGCGTTGGTAACAAATAGTCGATCCCAGACTTCGAGGCCGCCACCATTATTGCCAGCCTTATTACGCTCAAATCGTCCACCGCTGATTGTGGTTGTAATGCCTGTAACATATGCACCACCGCCGTTAGCGACCGCAGAATTGCTGATGAAATCAGTATTAACCAGAGTTACCAGAGTCTCAGCTCTTAGCCCTCCACCACCCTCACTAAGGGAAGTTGCCAAGCTCCGATTATTGACAAACCGTCCACCTGACATTATCACGGGACTGCCATAAACATCTAAACCACCGCCACTGGATTCCGATGTATTGTTTATAAACTCAACATTAGTAAGTCGCAAGGTATCTATGATGCTCATGCACGCTAGTCCACCGCCGCTATATGTTGATGCGATATTGTTGCTTATACTTGCATCGCTCAAGACAAGCGAGCTATTGTAAGCTACGTAAATTCCGCCGCCACTACCGTCCGCATGATTTCCCGTAACAATTACGCTCTGGATCAGCGGCTGGGCAGAGTTGAGAATCAATATTCCACCGCCATTAGCGCCGTTAGTAGCGTTACCTCCGGTAAATGTTAGTTTCGAGATTACTACTGAGTTGCTGATCACAATACCGGTCACAGTTAATACCCGCTGATTGCTTATCGCCTGAATAATCGTGGTATTCGCGTTTGCCCCAATCAAGCTGACGGCTTTATCGAGGGTTAGACTCTCAGTATAGGTGCCCGCCGGGATCAAGATCCGATCACCCGCCTGCACGATCGGGTCGTTGATGCACGCCTGAATCGTGGCACCACATGATCCACCGACGGTGTAGTCCGTTGCCAGGGCCCGCGCCTGCAAGCTCGTCGCTCCTGATAACACCAACGACACGATCGCTAACGCTGTGCAAGCCAGCGCCAGTACTACTGTCCATCGAGTGATTATTCGGTTGTTCATGGCACTCCTTTGTAGGAACGTGAAGTGCCTGCATCCACAGGCCCAGTATATGGAAACACGAAGTGACTTCAGAAAGCCTCTGATTTCTCCGACGATTGTCCGACAGGTTTGACCCAACTCTCTATGGATACAAGCAGAAGGTATAGGTCAAATTTGAGGATAGTGATATGAGGAGTAGGAAGGGCTACGCCTCCTGATACAACTCCACCAGCACCCCATTGGCACTGGACGGATGAATGAAGGCGATCTTCTTCCCGCCTGCGCCGATCGTCGGCGTCTCGTTGATCAGCTTCACGCCCTTGGCCTTCATGTCGGCCAGCATCGCTTCGAGGTTGTCCACTTCCAGGCAGATGTGATGCATGCCGGGGCCACGCTTGGCCAGGTACTTGGCGACGCCGCTGGTCTCCGTCGTCGGCTTCACCAGCTCCACCTCGCTGCCGCCGGTAGGCAGAAACGCGATGATAGACTCTTGCCCTTTCACTTCCTCCAGGTGTGTCATATCCAGCCCCAGCGCATCGCGCCAGAAAGCCAGCGAAGCGTCAATGTCATCTACGACAACGGCAATGTGATCGATTCGTTTAACGGCCATCTTGTCTCCAGAGATAAAACCGCCGAGACGCGGAGAGCACAGAGGTTCTTAAGTATTTCTCCGCGTCCTCTGCGTCTCGGCGGTGAGTATTAGATCCCCGCCGACGCGTGATACTCGCCAAACACACCGCGCAGCGTATTGCAAACTTCGCCTAACGTCACATCATTTTCGACGCAGGCCACGATATACGGCATCAGGTTATCCGACCCGCGCGCCGCATTTTCCAATTGCGTGCGTAGTTCGCTGACCTTGGCATTGTCGCGCCCCGCGCGCAGCTTGGCCAGGCGGCGCTTCTGCTCGGATTCGATCGAGGGATCAATCTTCTGCCGTTGCAAGTGCACTTCCTCTTGCACCTGGAATTGATTCATCCCGACCACGATCTCCTCGCCACGCTCGACCGCGCGTTGATAGGCATAAGCGGCGTCGCCGATCTCGCCTTGAATATACCCCGCCTCGATCGCCTTCAGCGCCCCGCCCAGCAGATCGATCCGATCGATGTAGGCGCACGCCTGTTTCTCGATCTCGTCGGTCAGGCTCTCGATCACGTACGATCCCGCAAAGGGATCGATCGTGTCGGCCACGCCCGATTCGTAGGCGATGACTTGTTGGGTCCGTAGCGCGATCCGCACGCTCTCTTCGGTGGGCAGCCACAGCGCCTCGTCGCGCGAGTTGGTGTGCAACGACTGCGTGCCACCCATGACCGCCGCCAACGCTTGCAGCGTCACGCGGATGACGTTATTCTCCGGCTGCTGCGCCGTCAGCGTCGAGCCGCCGGTCTGCGTGTGGAAGCGCAGTTTCAGCGAATTCGGTTTCTGCGCGCCAAAGCGATCGCGCATGAGGCGCGCCCATAAGCGCCGCGCCGCGCGGAATTTGGCCACCTCTTCGAGGAAGTTGTTGTGCGCGTTGAAGAAGAACGAAAGTTGTCCTGCGAAGTCGTCGATGTTGAGGCCCGCCTTCAGCGCGGCTTCCACATAGGCAATCGCATTGGCCAGCGTGAACGCCACTTCCTGCACCGCCGTCGACCCCGCTTCACGGATATGATAGCCGCTGATGCTGATCGTGTTCCAGTGCGGCACTTCCTGCGTACAGTAGCGGAAGATGTCGGTAATCAAGCGCATCGCCGGCTGCGGCGGAAAGATGTACGTGCCGCGCGCAATGTATTCCTTCAGGATGTCGTTCTGGATCGTGCCGCGCAGTTCCTTCGGCGCCACGCCCTGCTGCTTACCCACGGCGATGTACATCGCCAGCAGCACCGAAGCGGGCGCGTTGATGGTCATGCTGGTGCTGACTTTATTCAACGGAATCTGATCGAACAACAGTTCCATGTCGCGCATCGACGAGATGCTCACGCCGACCTTGCCCACTTCCCCGGCGGCGATTGGATCGTCGGCGTCGTACCCGATCTGGGTGGGCAGATCGAACGCGACCGAGAGGCCCGTCTGTCCCTGATCGAGCAGGAAGCGATAGCGCCGGTTCGATTCCGCCGCGCTGGCATAACCCGCATACTGGCGCATGGTCCAGAAACGGCCGCGATACATCGTCGGTTGCACGCCGCGCGTATACGGAAATTCGCCGGGCTGACCCACATCCCGATCGGGATCGGCGGCGACATCGGCGGGTGTGTAGTAGGGTTTCAATTCAATTTCGGATGACGTGGCAAATCGAGGTTTGCGCTGCTCTATTTTTCGAGGTTTTCCTTCGGACATAGTGCGGCTTTCTTCGCGCCGGATCAGGCGCAGGAAATTTCGGGTTAATTGTGGCGCGTGGGGGGAAATTCAACAAGTGATGGATGACTAGAAATGTAGCGCAAGATGACATCTTGCGCTACGTCAAAACCACCAGTGGTTGGTGCTGCTCCACACTCTGGCGCGGCGACACCTTGATCGCCGTGATGGTCCCGTCGCGCGGGGCCTTCAGTTCGTTTTCCATCTTCATCGATTCCAGCACGACGACCGTTTGGCCTTTCGTCACCGCCTGCCCTTCCGTCACGGCCACGGCGACGATGAGACCCGGCATGGGCGATTTGAGGGTGACTTCGCCCGAACCGGCGTGCAACCCGCCGGCCGATCGGCTGAGGCGGCTCGCGCGTTCATCCTCCACCCGAGCGGCATATAAGCGCCCCCGCAACAAAACGTGTATCTCGCCGTTGCTCGCCTCCACCAGTGCCTCGTGCGAGGCCTGGTCGATGATCAGGGAAAACGTGGCTTCGTCGATGGCGCGCAGATCGATCGGGTGGGTCACGCCGTCGATCGTAATCTGATCGTCGCGGTTGATCTCGATCGTGTACTGCCGCTCGCCGATGGTGGTGACATACTTCATGGTTTCACCTGCTTAAATTTGCGAAGGGTCGGTTCAACCACTAACGCTGCATCCTTTCCCAGCGGGCGATCCACTTCCAGTTGCTGGTGTCACGCTCGTTGCGGCGCACCACCTGCGCGGCCTGCCGTTCGTAGCGATGCGCGACCAGCGTGGCGATCACGGCGGCGATGCGTTCGTCCTCTGGTCGCGCTTCTTGCTCCAGCGCAAAGCGTTCCTCGACAAACGTCGTATCGAACGAACCGCCGATGAACCGATGGCTGTCCATCATCGCTTGATGAAACGGGATGTTGGTGCGCACGCCGATGATGCGGTACTCACTCAACGCGCGGCGCATGCGGATGATGGCCTCGGCGCGCGATTCGCCCCAGCAGATCAGCTTGCCGATCAGCGAATCGTAATAGGGCGTGACTTCGACGCCTTCGTACATGCTGCTGTCGATGCGGACGCCGGGGCCGGTCGGGCGTTCAATGCGCGTGATCGTGCCCGTCGACGGCATGAAGTTATTGAACGGATCTTCGGCGTTGAGGCGGCACTCGATGGCCCAGCCCCGCTGCCGGATGCTGCGCTGCTTCCACCGCAAGACGCGCCCGCGCGCGATGCGAATCTGCTCCTTCACAATGTCGGTGCCGGTGACGATCTCGGTGATGGGATGCTCCACTTGCAAGCGCGTGTTCATCTCAAGGAAGTAGAAGTTCTTGTCCTTGTCCAGCAGAAACTCGATCGTGCCCGCGTTATGATAGTCCACCGCCTGCGCGGCCTTCACGGCCACCGCGCCCATGCGCTCACGCAAGTCGGCATCGATCGCCGGCGACGGCGATTCCTCGATGATCTTTTGATGACGGCGCTGAATCGAGCATTCGCGCTCGCCCAAATGAATCACGTTGCCGTGCTCGTCGGCCAGCAACTGAATCTCGATATGGCGCGCACCCAGCACCAGTTTTTCCAGATAGACCGATCCGTCGCCAAACGCTGCTTCGGCTTCACGTCGCGCGGAGGCCAGCGCGCCCGATAAATCTTCCATCCGATCGACGCGCCGCATCCCCTTGCCGCCGCCGCCCGCCGTGGCCTTGATCAACAATGGGAAGCCGATCTGCGGCGCGATGGCGATGATCTCTTCGTCGCGCAGACCGCCCTCCCCTTCAGTGCCAGGCACGACGGGCACGCCTGCCTTCTGCACGGTGGCGCGCGCCACGGCCTTATCGCCCATCGCCGCGATGGCGGATGGCTTCGGCCCGATGAACTTGATCCCCTCATCGATGCACGCCTGCGCAAAATCCTCACGCTCTGCGAGGAAACCGTAGCCCGGATGGATCGCATCTGCGCCGGACTTGCGCGCTACATCCAGGATTTTATCGGCGCGCAGATACGATTCACGCGACGGCGCCGGCCCGATGAGATACGCTTCGTCGGCGTAGCGCACGTGCAACGCATTGCGATCGACATCCGAGTAGACCGCAACGGTGTGGATACCCAACTCGCGGCACGCCCGCTGAATGCGTAAGGCAATTTCGCCACGGTTGGCAATGAGGATTTTTTGGAACATGAATGAAGTCCCTTGACCGACAGAAAATCAGCCACGGAGCCATAGAGGCACGGAGAAGATGACAATATAGTAATTCTCTATGTCCCCGTGCCTCCGTGGCGGAATATTATCAATGTGTGTCAACCATTTCAAGCGGTACGCCTAAGTCAGCCATTAGGTGAAAAAATTTATTCACACTGCCTTTCAGAAATCGGCCAAAAAAATAATTGGTCATCATCACAGATAAACCACTGAGCATTACAAGTCCTAGCAACCAGAAGAAGAAACAAGAAAACTCCATTAGCAGAAACACGGGTGAGAACCGAGCGGTAGCAGTCGAAGACGCCATTTGAGCAAAGTTAGGGCGGAACCAGAACAACAATAGGAGCCCAGTTATTATCCACCCAGCGACAAGCGCAGCAGTGAAATCAAGTTGATAAGCTACCACCACATGATTCCATTCATGGTTCACAGTGATTGTTCCCTTGTAGTAGCCACGCTCGGACCATAGGGGAACCGTAAAGTAACGTCTATCAAAGGGGGGCCGCCAGTGCCAGAGCTTTCTCTTGAACGGGAACTGTTCGCCGTCTATAGGTCCCACCTCAAAAATCTCGAACTCTTCCAGGCTCTGGGCGAGGTGCTGGCGCAGCTTATCCGCCGCCCAATAGGCATCACCCTTTACGGTATAAGTCAATTTCCTGCGGAGAATGAATTTCATTACAGTGGAATATTTCCGTGCTTCTTGGGCGGATTGGAATCCCGCTTGTTTTGCAGCATTTCCAGCGCGTTGATCAGGCGCGGGCGCGTCTCCTTCGGCTCGATCACATCGTCGATGTACCCCCACTCCGCCGCCACATACGGATTGGCGAACTTCTCACGGTACATTGCCACCAGTTCGGCTTTCTTGGCGACAGGGTCCTCGGCCTTGCGTAGTTCATCGCGGAAGATGATGTTCACCGCACCATCCGGCCCCATCACCGCGATCTCAGCGGTAGGCCAGGCCAGGTTCAGATCGCCGCGAATGTGCTTGCTGTTCATCACGTCGTATGCGCCGCCATAGGCCTTGCGCGTAATGACGGTGATCTTGGGCACGGTTGCTTCGCAGTATGCATACAACAGCTTCGCGCCCGAGCGGATGATACCGCCGTGTTCCTGGCTGAGGCCGGGCAGAAAGCCGGGCACATCTTCAAACGTGATCAAGGGAATGTTGAATGAATCGCAGAAGCGGATGAAACGCGCCGCCTTTTCGCTCGAATCAATGTCGAGCACGCCCGCCAGCACCTGCGGCTGCTGGGCGACAATCCCGATCGAGTGACCGCCCAACCGGGCAAAGCCCACCACGATGTTCATCGCAAAGTGCTCGTGCACTTCAAAGAACTGGCCGTCGTCGACGATGAGTTGAATCACTTCCTTGATATCGTAAGGCTTGTGGGGACTATCGGGCACGATCGAGTTGAGGGCCTCTTCCATGCGCAGTGGATCATCCTGCGTCTTGAGGAACAACGGATCTTCCAGATTGTTCTGCGGCAGATAACTCAGCAACCGCCGGATCATATACAAGCAATCGGCTTCACTGTCCGCCGCAAAATGCGCCACACCGCTCTTGCTGTTATGCACGCTCGCGCCGCCGAGTTCCTCGAACGTCACATCTTCGTGCGTCACGGCCTTCACCACATCCGGCCCGGTGATGAACATGTACGACGTCTGCTTTACCATGAAGATGAAGTCGGTCAACGCCGGCGAATACACCGCGCCGCCCGCGCACGGCCCCATGATCGCGCTGATTTGCGGTACGACGCCTGACGCCAGGGTATTGCGCAGGAAAATATCGGCATAACCGCCCAGCGACACCACACCTTCTTGAATACGCGCCCCGCCCGAATCGTTGAGGCCGATCACGGGTGCGCCATTCTTCATCGCCAGGTCCATGACCTTGCAAATCTTCTGCGCGTGCACCTGGCTGAGGCTGCCGCCGAACACCGTGAAATCCTGCGAGAAGACATACACCAACCGACCATCGATCGTGCCCCAGCCGGTGACGACGCTATCGCCCAGGTACTTCTTGTCGCCCATACCGAAGTCGGTGGCGCGGTGAGTCACGAACATATCGAGTTCGCGGAACGAACCGCTGTCGAGCAATAGATCGATCCGCTCGCGCGCGGTAAGCTTGCCCTGGGCGTGCTGCTTCTCCACGCGACCAGCCCCGCCGCCCTGCTTGGCCTGTTCACGCAAATCATAAAGTCGTTGAATCTTGGGATCAGTTGTGGACATGAATACCCCGCTGCACGTAAAGCATAATGCGTAAAGCGTAATCCGATTCTTACGTTTTACGGTTCACGTTTTACGCTTGAAATAGTCGGTGAATCCTCGGAATGAACAGGAAGCCCCACACCACGGCAATGCTCAACAGCGCCAGGCAGGCATCTGCCGGACGGCGGACAAATTCATTGTCTGAATGCATTAACGACAGGCGCATGATCCATTGTTGAGCTTGATAAACGACAATGGCGATCAGCATCCAGGTGCGTCCCCATGATCGCCTCCGCCACAGACCCCACCCGGCCAACCCAAATCCGACCGCCCAGGTTATCCCCATCACGATCAGCAGGTTGGCCTCTGTAGTCAAATTCAGCGTCCGCATGAAGTCGTAGCGTTGAAACGCGTTCCACACCTGAAAGATATTCCAGGCCGCCAGTAATAACACCAACCATGCAAAGATCGTTACGACGAACGGACGTTTCATGATTCCTTACCTACGTCACACCGCACTGCACGCAGTGGGTGCACGTGTTGCGAGCCGCGTCTCCCCGCCTAGCGCGCCTCGGCCGCCTATAGCCGCGGGAAAGGCGAGTGGCGAAGCAATCCTTTTGACCAGCTGGAGATTGCTTCTCCGTAGGACTCGCAATGACGTCGCGATGATTTACTTCATCCCCAGCACATTGCGCGCGATGACCAGTCGCTGAATCTCACTCGTCCCTTCATAGATCTCGGTGATTTTCGCGTCGCGGAAATAGCGCTCCAGTGGCAGTTCTTTGCTGTAACCCATGCCACCGTGAATCTGCACGGCCTTTTCGGTCACCCACATCGCCGTCTCGCTGGCATACAGCTTGGCCATGCTGGCCTCCAGCGTGTAGCGGCCGCCGTCGTGTTTCGAGCGTTCCTTCGCCAGCGCCGCGTTGTAGATCAACAGGCGCGCCGCCTCGATGCGCGTCTTCATATCGGCCAGCATCCACTGAATGCCCTGAAATTGCCCGATCGGCTGACCAAATGCTTCACGCTCTTTGGCATAACCCACCGAGGCTTCAAAGGCTGCCTCGGCCACGCCCAACGCCTGGCTCGCAATCCCGATGCGGCCTGCATCAAGCACCGTCATGGCAATCTTGAAGCCTTCACCTTCCTCACCCAGCCGGTTTTCCACGGGAACCCGGTAGTCTTCAAATACGATCTCGGACGTCGCTGATGCGCGAATGCCCAACTTGGGTTCTTTCTTGCCGCGAATGAAGCCCGGCTGATCGGCTTCAACGATAAAGGCCGTGATGCCCCTATGTTTCAGCTCCGGCTGCGTCATCGTGAACAGGATAAAGTACTCGGCCACCGGGCCGGACGTAACCCAGCTCTTGCGCCCGTTGATGACATAGCCAGCGCCGTCGCGCACCGCCTTGCTCTTCATCGTGCCTGCATCTGATCCGCTCATTGGCTCGGTCAAGGAATAGGCGCCGATCTTCTGGCCGGTGGCGATGGGCGTGACATACTTTTTGCGCTGCTCTTCCGTGCCAAACTTCAGAATGCCGTGACAATAGAGCGAGTTGTTCACCGACATGATCGTGCTGTGACTCACGTCGGCCTTGGCGATTTCGATCATCGCCAGCACATAAGCCAGCGTGTCCATCTCGGCGCCGCCATACGCTTCGGGCACTTCAATGCCCATCAGACCCAGCGCACCCATCTTTTTGATCGTCTCGCGCGGGAACTCGCCTGTTTCGTCGAAGTGGGCGGCAATCGGCGCGATTTCGTTTTGCGCAAAATCACGGGCGGTATCACGGATTAACTTGTGCTCTTCAGTGAGATCGAGGTTGGGGCCTAGCATTGGCATTCTCCTTCAGAGGTGGGTAAACTGATTATATTGCGTAATACGCAAAACGTAAAACGTAGCGACCTTTTGCAGCGCGCTTCGGGTCAGGCGGCATCGTGTCGCGCACGGGCCACGCACTGCAAAATCGCGGAGCGTCGTTCTCACTGGACGAAAATCACCCCAATGCTCTGGCGCCCGGCAAGCGGCCCTTTCAGACCATCATTCCGGCGATGGCATTCAAGGCTGGTCAATTGTGGAGCAGTTTTGGCGTGATGGGCGGACACAGCCAGCCGCGGGGACAGGTACAAGTGTTGCTGAATGCGATCGATTTCGGGATGAATCCACAGCAGGCCCTGGATGCTCCGCGCGTGGTGTGGCGCTTCGAAGACTGTATCTCGATCGAGGATGGCATCGACGCGCAGGCACTGGCGGCTTTAGGTCACCACGTGATTCCGGTCAATAGTTTCGGCGGCGGACAGATGATCGTGATCGACGCAGACAGCGGGACGTTGTTAGGCGGATCTGATCCACGGAAGGATGGATGTGCGATCGGATGGTGAAGGCCCAGCAGGAGATTAGCGGTCACGCGGATTGAGTGCATCGTTCAAGCCATCACCCAACAGGTTCCAGCTGATGCCAAAGAGAATCAGCGCGATGGTGGGCGGTAGATAGACCCACCAGTAAGTCAGCGGATTGCCGGCGATACCAATCACCCAGTTACGATTGTTGACCAACATTTCTGCCCAGGGACCGCCACTGCTCAAGCCAATGAACACGAAGGCTGCTTCCAGAATCACCATGCCGCCAATGTCACGCGCCAAGAGCACAATGGCCGGCGAAATGGAGTTGGGCACGAGATGCCGGAAGATCAAGCGACGGCGGCCGGCGCCCAATGATTGCGAAGCCAGCACGAAATCAGCCATCTTTAGGCGCGTGATGCCGGTGTTGATCAACCGGGCGTAGGGCATCCAGGAGAATGCAATCAGAGCCACCATGACCGGCGTGATGTTCGATTCGGCAAGAAACGCCATCAGCGGCGTGGGGTCGGCGCCTATGGCCGACGGAAACATTATCGACTGAAATAGCCACACGCCGGCGATCACCGGAAACGCCAGAAATGCGTCGGTAAAGCGCAGCGTGAGTGCACTGCCACGCCCACCCGCATAGCCGCTGACGGCACCCACCAACACACCCATGACGGCCGCGCTCCCGGCCACAATCAACCCAAACCGCAGAGCAGACCGGGTGCCCCAGACCACTGAATAGAAAATATCGAACTGGCCGGAGGCTGTGCCCAGCGGCGACAGATCGTTGGGAGGATGCGGAATCTGGTCGGTTTTGCGCCCTACCACTTTGAAGTCAGATGGATGATCAGGATCGCTCGGCGGCGCAAGGTGCGGAGCAAACACGGCCAGCGCCAGGAAACTGCCTACCAACAGCAGGCCCAGCCAACCTTGCCAGTGTCCAAAAAAGCGACGCCACATTCTCATGCGTCGATCCTTTCGCGTAAGCGGGGATCAAACACCGCTTGTAAAATATCCAGCAGCAACATGATCACCAGGACCAACAATGCACTGTAAACGGCAAAGCCCAGCGCCGCGGCCACGTCCAGCGCCGTAAAGCGCGCGGCGCCGGTAAGCATCTCTGACACACCTTTCAAATTGAAGATGATCTCTACCACATAGATGCCTGTCACCAGCGTGGCGGTCGAAAGCGCGCTGGCCGTCAGCACCGGCGAGAGCGTGTTGCGCAAGGTATGCCGCCAGACGATCGAGCGCTGTGACACGCCACGTGCTTGCGCTGCAATGGCGTACTCCTTGCCTGACTCTTCGATCATCCCCGCGCGCGTGACCCGCGCGACCGTCGCCCACGGCAGCGCGGCGACGACGATCACCGGCATGGCCAGGTGCAGCAGCGCATCCTTGGTGACGTCGAGCCGACCGTTTAACAGCCCATCGATCGTCACGAGACCGGTATAGGCGTGAAATGCCGGTGATTTCACCAATATCTCTATGTCTGAACTCAAGCGCCCCGGCGCAAACCAACGCAGACCAACGTAGAACACCGAGATCATCATCAGTCCCAGAATGAACGGTGGAATGGAGGTAGCAACAAAGGCCGTGGCACGGAAACCATGATCAACGCGCCCACGATGGCGAAGGCTGGCGATGACGCCGCTCACGATCCCCAGGGGAATGAACAAGAGCATGGCAAACAGCGTCAGTTCCAGCGTGACCGGAATGCGCCGTTGCAGATAATCGAGGACCGGTACGCGCAAATTGGGGCTCCAGCCCCATTCGCCGCGCAACATATTGCCCAGCCAGTTGAGGTACTGCACGGGGAACGGATCGTTCAACCCGCGCTGGTGGACAATGCGTTCGACGATTTTTTGCTCCTGCTCCGCCGTCATCTGATCAGGGCTCAAATTGCTCGGCCAATACAATTGAGCGCGCTGCTCCGCCGGTACCAGCATGGCAAAGCCATAGAGTGTCAGTGTGATGATGATCAGCGTTATTGGAACAAGAAGTAAACGACGAGCGATGTACTTCAGTAGAGGAGGCATTCCCGACCGCCCAAGAATCAAGTTAAGTGCCGTAAATTATACCTCTCAAGCACTCGTAAAGTTCAGGCCAGCGGTGATGAGTCATTTGAAACGTGAACGGTCAACACCCCAGGCAAAGTCACCTCGAAGGCGGACACACTCCATTCCAGAAGCGAGGTCTACGGCCGTCGTTTAGACATGTTGCAAGTGGGTATCCTTGAACTCGGTGGGGTATTTCAGGCCAAAGCCCAGTAAGCGATCAAGCCCGATGTGCGCGAACCAGATCAAGCTCATTGCGGCCAGCAGCACATTGGCCGTAAACAAACCCATCAGTCCCAAGCTGGCCGGCAAAGCGTAGGCGTGCACCAGGTTGTAGATCGCTGCGCCCAGCCGGGTATTGACGGCGTACCCGACCATCGACACGTCGGGCACAAAGAGCAATACCACAAACAACCACCAGCCGCTTTCCAGGCGGCTGTACAACACCAACGCGATGATGAAAACAACCGCGCCCTCCAAACGCAGTAACCACGACGGCGAATTGAGCAACTTGTTCATGACTTGTCTCCCTTGACTGGACAAGGCAAGGTGGCAGTACAGGCTCTGCAGTGCTGCGCTTGCCTTGCGATTTTGCAACGCAATCTATGAGCGTATGACGGCCCAAGCCTGTTCGATTGTTTCCTCGCTGAATCCCAGGGCGCGCATATTCCAGTGAATCAAGAAGGCGGATAATGCTTCAGCGTTGACTGGCACGGTGCCAGCCAGGGCCGCCCGCATGAGATTGAACAACGCACCCTCCCACGCGTAAGCGACCAGATCGCGATCGAGTCCCTGTAGCAATTCCGGCGCTGCCTCAAAGAAGTGCTGCACGCGCGCCACATAGATCGAGGAGACAGTCTCGCGCAGTGCCGGGTTCGTGGCCTGGGCCAGCATCAACCTCATCACAGCTGCCCGACTCAACAACGCTCGCACCCCCGCGTCGATCGCCGCCACGAGCCGCGCCGGACCGATCGGGACTTGGGCTATGGCCGCATCGATTTCACGCCCGATTTCGGTGTTGGCTTCCTCGATCACCGCTTTCAACAAATCCTCTTTGTTGCGAAAATAGAAGTAGCAGTTTCCGATCGAAGTCCCAGCCTCTCTGACGACCTGCTGCATGGTAGTTGTTTCGTAACCTTGTGTGGCAAACAGCTGCTGCGCTGCGGCCACGATTCTGGCGCGCCGCTCTTCTCGGTGCTTTTCGCTACGCTCGGTAGGTCGATAAGGCATGGTTAAAGTATAGAATATCGTTCTATTGTTGTCAATGGATTAGCCTATTGACACAGAACAACTGTTCGTTTATAATGCCTGTGGGTTTGGGAAATCTTTTGGATAAATTTGGGATAACCAAACCGCTGCGCTGACCATGGTGAAAATTTGGGTTATTCTTGGGTAATTCTTGGGATAAGTTGGGTTTATCGTTGGAGGAATTATGACCCTAACCGATCGCCAGCAAGCCATTCTCGATTTCATTCGTGCTTTCTCGGGAAAGACGAAATATCCACCCACCATCCGCGAGATCGGAAAATCGGTGGGCATTTCGTCCACCTCGGTGGTCAACTATAATCTAAATGTCCTGGAAAAGCAGGGACACATCGCACGGGACAAGACTATCTCGCGTGGCATCAAGCTGGTGGAAGAATCGCCAGAAATCCCGCCGATTGAAACCGTGCGCATTCCTGTGTTGGGCCGCATCGCCGCCGGTGAGCCGATGCCCGTGCCTGGCTCTGATTTCGCCATCCTCGGTGATGAAGTGATCGAGCTTACCCGTGAATTGCTGCCTATGGACGATAAAAACGTTTTCGCTTTGCAGGTGCGGGGCAACTCGATGGTGGATGCCATGATCGGCGATGGCGATATCGTCGTGATGCAACACCGCCAGAAAGCCGATAATGGCGACCTCGTCGCGGTCTGGCTGAAAGATCGCGAAGAGACTACCTTGAAACGTTTCTACCTCGAAAAGGGCAAGGTGCGCCTGCAGCCTGCCAACCCCACCATGCAACCCATTTTTGCCGATCCCAAGAATGTCGAGGTACAGGGCAAAGTGGTTCTGGTGATTCGCCATCCCAACAAGTAGAGAACACTGCATACTTTCTTCAATTACCCCAAAGCCCCCTCGGTTAAACCAGCCGAGGGGGCTTTTTGCGTTTTTAAGGTTTCGTTCTATTGACACTAGAACAAACGTGCTATAATAGACTCGAACGAGCGTTCTACTCTCCCAAACAATTCTCCAACCTGCTCTCGCTCGTCGAAAGGACAATCATGAAACCTCTGACAACCAAACAACAGGCCATTCTCAGCTTCATCCAGGATTTTATGCTGAAGCACCACTACCCCCCAACTTATGAGGAAATCCGTTGCGGTTTGGGACTATCCACCAAGTCGTTGGTTGATTATCACCTCACCGCGTTGGAAGAAGCGGGGTTCATCAGCCGCGATCGGGCCACACCCCGAGGCCTGCGTCTGGTAAATGGCGAGGCCTTCACCATACCGTTTGCCGGCTCGATTGGCGCCAGCTTGCCGACGGCGTTTTTCACCGACCTGACCCACGAAGCG
This sequence comes from Thermoflexales bacterium, assembly GCA_030834825.1. Taxonomy (GTDB): domain Bacteria; phylum Chloroflexota; class Anaerolineae; order Fen-1058; family Fen-1058; genus Fen-1058. Next base: position 258 of record JAUQXC010000153.1, on the reverse strand, counting down.
CTCGTACTCACCCGTGACATCGTGCCGGAGCAGGAGGGTTTGTTCGCACTCAAAGTGCGCGGCACATCGATGATCGACGCGATGGTGGACGATGGCGACATCGTCGTGATGAAGAAACAATCGGAAGCCAAGAACGGTGACATGGTGGCCGCCCGCTTAATCGATCGCGATGAGATGACGTTGAAGTATTTCTTCCGGGAACCGAATCGCGTCCGTTTGCAGCCGGCCAATCCCACACTTGGCCCAATCTATACCCAT
>JAUQXC010000152.1 GCA_030834825.1 Thermoflexales bacterium | reverse complement strand
GCTGCAACGTCTTTAAATACCACTTCTCACGCATAGGCACAACCCGCAGCACAGTGGCGATTGTTTGAATCCTGCTCCACGGTTTTCTTCACTCGCGTACACGCCGCATACCAGGCAGGCAACAAAACTGCCAGGCGAAGTTCGCCAAGACCTTGAGTGGGCCTACACAGCTTCGTCGACGTAGCCTCTGTTCTTGAATAAGATGTACAGCGTGGAGATGAAATACAGCGTCATCACGACGACGATCAGCATCATGGCGGCACCGGGGCCGAAGCGAAAGCGATCGAAGGCTTCTTCGTAGATGATCAAGGGCATGAAGAGTGTGGCGTAATACGGATCGCCACCAGTCATGATGAGCGATGGGGTGAACGTCCATTGAAAACTTACCATGACGGCGCGAAAGGTGACCAGCGCGATCCAGGGCAGCAGGAGCGGCAGCGTAATATGGCGCAGGGTCTGCCGCGCACTACTGCCATCGACGGCGGCGGCCGCGTTGACCTCGGGCGGAATGTCCTGCAAGCCGATCAGCAGGATGACAAACGCTTCGCCAATCTGGAAGAGCGACATGATCACGAACACGAGCTTGGCCGTGTCGGGATTGATCAGCCAATCGGGGGCGGGCAGGCCCAGGCCGCGCAGGACTAAATTCAATGGACCATACAATGGATTGAAGATCCACAAAGCGATCAGTGCGAAGGCGACATCGGGAATGACGGTGGGGAGGTAGACTGCCGCACGATACAGGCCTGTGCCACGCCGGCGCTGATTGAGCAGCAAGGCCAGTGTCACGGCCAGCAGCACTTGCAGCGGCACGGCGAGGAAGATGAAGTACAGCGAGTTGCGCAGCGCCACCCACAACAGCGGATCGCCGAAGATATCCTGGAAGTTCCACAGGCCCACCCATTGCGGCGCAGAAAGTGCGTCGTATTGAAAGAAGGCCAGGGCAAAGGTGAGCAGCGCCGGCAGCCCGACGAGCAGCAGCGTGCCTAACAAGTAAGGCAGCAGCAGCAGGCGCAGTTCGGTGTGGTAGTGTTTAGCGGCGCGGGCGGTCATGGGATATTGGACACGGATCGCACGGATGAACACAGATTCAGAAATAAATCCGTGTTCATCCGTGTCCGATTCTTACTCTGCTTCGCTGAAAAAGATCGTGGTGCGATCGACCATGGCTTTGATCACATCGTCGACTGAAGCAGTGCCGTAAAAGGCGCGTTCCAGTTCGGCGTTGGCGGTTTCTTCAATATCGACCCAGTTATTGAGCACGGGCAGCGCGCGCAAGGCGGGAATGACGTCCAGAAACACCTGGCTGCTGGCGGGCTTGGCGTTGGGATCGAGAAACGCCGCCGATTCGGCCACGCTTTTCAAAGAAGGCACGGTGCGCCCGGTGGCGGCGATGATCTGTTGCCCCTCGACGGAATTGGCGAACTCGATGAATTTCCACGCGGCGTCTTTATCCGGCGTGGCACTGGTCAGGCAATAGGCATCCGCATGCAGGATACCGGCCGGAAATTTGCCTTGGGGCAAGGGCGCCACGTCCCACTCGAAGGCCGTGATCGCTCGGAAGGTGGGCACCACGCGGCGGCTGTCCAGATACATGCCCAGGCGCCCGTTGCTGAAACGGCTTTCCAGATCCTCGGATTTGGCGGCGACGGCGTCCGGTACCACATGATGCTTGACCTGCAGATCGACAAACCACTGAATGGCCTCGCGGGCCTCCGCCGAATCGACGAGCAGGCGTGCCGCGAGCGGGTTAGCTACCAGTTCGCCGCCATTCTGCCAGATGAAGGGCGCGACGCGGATGAGCGAAGGTTCAGCGCCGACTCCATACTGATCGTTCGCCGGGTTTGTCAACGCTTGCGCAGTGCTCAGAAAATCATCCCAGGTCCAATCGGATTTGGGATAAGGCACGCCCGCTGCGTCGAACAAAGCCTTGTTGTAGTACACCACCAGGCTTGAGATGTTCTGCGGGATGCACATCACTTCCTTGCGCCAGATGTAGGGCTGAATGGATTCGGCGTAGAAGTCGCCGGCTTTGAGCAGCGTGCTCCGGTCAAGATAAGCTTGCAGTGAGACCAGTGCCCCCTTCTGCGCCAGGCCTGCATAACGTCGGTAGTTGATCAGCACGACATTGGCTGGTGTGCCCGCCGCGAAATCGGCCCCCAGGCGTTTGCGGTACTCGCCTTGATCGGGAATATGAATGATCTCGATCTGGTTGGCGGGATCCTTCTTTTCGTAGGCGGCCACCAGTGTCTGATAAGCTTTCAGTTCGGCGGGATCGCCAAAGACCATGAAAGAGATCGGGTGCGGTTGGGCCGGAGCACACGCACCCAGGAAGACGATGAGAACCAACAACCAGAGTTTCCGCATGGCGCTCCTAACAAGCGACCCTCCAGGTTGAAATAACCGAAGGGTCGCTCGATCCAAAAAGAAGCGCGCACCGGAGTGCGCGCTAAAGGGGTGCTACATGTTATTCGTGCGCAGGAACTTCATGGTCTGGCGGCGGCTCTTGCGAACCTTGGCCGCTTTCTTGCGCTTGCGAACGATGCTCGGCTTTTCGAAGAAGCGGCGGCGGCGCACTTCGCTCAAAATACGATCGCCTTGTACGACTTTGTTAAACCGCTTCAAGGCCGATTCAAACGACTCGTTGTCGTCGACAACTACACGTGTCAAGAAACTCACCCCTCTCTGGTTTGTGAT
>JAUQXC010000151.1 GCA_030834825.1 Thermoflexales bacterium | reverse complement strand
GGCTTGCAGCCCGTAGCCAAATGACGTGTCCTGTACAGGCGAAATCGTAGGAGCCTTAGTCGGCTGCGCAGGCGTGAGCGGCTGTTGATCATTAGCCTGCGTCGGCGCAGATTGGATGGGTGGTTGGGTGGCTTGTACGACCGGCGTTTTTTGTGCAGGCACTTGTGCGGTGGAATCAGCGGGTTTGTTGAAGAATACGCTGTATACCAAGACTGCGCCCAGTCCCACCAGCCCCAGCCAGACGACGACTAACACGGGCAGGGGGATGTGGCTAAAGAACGAATCATTTTTCATTGCACCTGTTACTCCGTTGAAAAGAGTTGAGAGACACAAAGGCGCAGATTTCTCTGCGCCTTTGAAAGTTACGGCTGGACTTAACGCGATCCGACGACCGCGCCCAGCGAGTCGCATGCCGGACAGCTATCACCCGGTCGAATAATGGCGTAACCCGCCATCGGGTCACTGCCATAGTTGGTGAAATCGACGTTCCAGATGATCATGATGCGGACCTTGCCGCTGTTGATGGCCATGGCTGCCGCTTCGGCCAGCCACTGCGCTTGTTGGGCCAGTGTGACGTCTTTGGCCCAGGCAAAACCGGGCGCAGTCGATTCCAGCGGCGAATAACCTTCATCGGTCAGATAACCGAACTCGGTGAAGCACACTTTGCGTGCGCCGCCAAACGCGCCGTAGTATAGATTCATCGTCGGCAGGAAGTACCACGAATAGTGCGTGCCGCCCGCCGGGTGCCCGGAACTGGCTGCGGGTGAAGTGGCGCCGGAATTGTGGTGCGCACCCACGCAGTCCATGTAATTGGCCGCGCCCGCTGCCGCCATTTGCTGCAGGAATACATCGTCGTTGCAACCTCCGGCCTGGCAGCCACCTGCAAAGAAGCCAGTGGGTGCCAACGCAGCACTCACTACCAACGTACCGGGATTGGCTGTCTTGATGGCGTTGTACGACTTGGCTAATAGCTGCGTATACGTCGCGCCACTGACCTGGCCGGTGGGCCATTCGCGATCGATGTTAGGTTCATTCCACACTTCGATCGCATCTGCGCCGGCGGCGGCCATCGAAGCCACCGATTGCGCGTACTCGGCCTGATAATTCGGATCGGTCACGCGGCTCTTGTCGCCTAAGACGCCCAGCAGCACTTTGAAGCCAGCGCCGTGCGCCATATTGATGATACCGGCGGCGTTGCCGCCGGCAAAGGTCTGTACTTTGATCCAACTCATGCCGGCCTTCTTCATCAAATCAGGACGGCGGAAGCTATCGACGTGGCCGCCCAGCTCAAACGAACCGATAGCGCCAGGACGCGCGACGGGCGCCGGATTACCCCCAGCGGGAACATTGCCTCCGGCCGGCGGATCGCCGGCCAGAATGACGGCGCTGAGTTGCGTGCCGAAATTACCTTGCCCACTGCGTAGCTGCCAGATGCCGGTGTAATTGCCGTACTGTTCGGGTGCAGTGAGTTCCACACTGACCTCGACTTCGGTGTTGGAGATTACCTTGCCGACAGTTACGGTCTCGGGCGTGCCCATCTGGGTGCCACTGACAAAGACCAGTGCGGTGTCGGCCGGCCACTCGCACGAGCCGTTGTTGCGCACTTTCCACGTCTTCTTGAACTTTTCGCTGTTCTTGAACTTGGCGCCGTCGGGCACAGTGACATCGGCCACATACGAAGCGCTAAGGCAGACGTTGGCTGTGGTCGTGGGTGTGACCGTCGTCGTTCCCGTCAGGGTGTTGGTCGTCGTTTCGGTTGAACTAATCGCCAGCGTATCGCTCAGGGCTGGGCTGATGGTCAACTTGCTCTCGCCATGCGGTTGCGCTCCCACCAACGCCGCGACCTTGAAATCGCCTGTCTGCTCGGGCGCGGTCCACACATACGTCGTGTCGGTGATGGGGCGGGTGATGGTGATGGTCTTGCCCGTGGACAGCGCGATCTTCCACTGCATATCCAGCGGTGTGGGCAGACCCTGCGGCACAGCCTGCTGCCGATAACCCTTCAACGCCAGTGCCAGAGAAGCGGGTTCGACATCGCCTTCCAGTCCGGTGATCACCGCGCCGCGCATATGACGCGGCAGCAGCAGCTCCAACTGGTGCGCCAACGTGCGCGCCGTCTTCACGACGACTTCACGCGGCTTGTCGTTGTTGACGTACTTAAAGCGATAGGTGTGCGTGATGTCGTCGTAACCGAATTCGCTGACCTGCGTGGGATTCGCCAGTGTCAGTGTGACGAGCGAACCGGGCGTGATGGAGATGGGGTCGCCGAAGCTGAATAAGCCGATCGGTTTGATGGCTTCCGCAAAGGGGATCTCAATCGTTCGGCCCTCTTGCGTGGCGAGACTGGCGACCGAATAGATCGGCTGGAATTTATAACGATCGATCTGCGTGGGAGCCCAATCGACCAGCGCATAACCGGTCTTGCCGCTCAAATAGTTGGCCGGGTCCTGCCCGAAGTCGGCCTGCACAATATCGACGGCATTGCCGATCGCGACCCAATCATAGCCGGCGGTATCCGGCGCGCCATTCACATCGATCGACGGCGCGGGCAACACCACCGCCAGTTTCTTGTTTTCAGCGTGCAAGCGCACGGCCAGCTGTTTGACGAACGCCGTGAAGGCCGCCCGGTCTTCGGTGAGCAAGCCACGATAGTCGATGGCGAGACCCGCAAAGTTCTTGCGCGCGGCCAGTTCGCTTAATTCGTCCAGGTGGGCCTTGGTCGACTCTTCGCTGGCCAGAATGTTTTGCACAGGCGCGGCTTCCACAGCTTGCACCATGGGATACAACTTTGCTTTACCGGTGTCCGGCAATTCGCCCGCTGTCGCGACGATGGCGCCATCATCGGCCAGCTGCCAACCCAGGAGGAAGGCCTCCGTCAACGTGTCCGCGGCGCCCGCGGGCAGCTTCTGTCCCGGGCGCACCTGCGCGCTGACCGCCGGGGCCAAAGAAGTCGATTGAAACAACGCGACGTACTTGGGCAAAGCTTCGACCTGCGCCGAAATTGTTCCGCTGTCTGGATCAACGTAAGCACCCAACCACGACCATGCTTTGCCGTCCCATCCGTAAAGGTCATACGTTTGATCGGGCTGCGCACCATCCGGCAGAGCCACCGCCAGGCTGGCGGAAACAGGTTCCTGGCTACAGGCATCCAGCTGATGGATGGGACTCCGCAGGATGATTTGTACCGGCTGCGCGGCTTGCGCCGCCGCCAGTATTTCACCGGCTTGTGCCGTTTCGTAGCGAGCTTGCTCAATGACTTCGGTTTTGAAGGTAAGGGAACGGCTGGCATCAGAAAGGAAGACCGTCAGACCGGTGGGTGTCGTTATCGCAGGAGAGTCCGCATTCAGCGTGGTGCCGGTACATACGATGCCGGTGCGCTCCAGCACGGAGATGGGCGGGAGCAGCAGGCCGCCAACAACGAGTACCGCAACTACCGCAGTAATGATGGTTGTGCGCCGCTGGCTGCTCAAAGAGCGAAGAGTGTTCATGTGTTTCCTTTCCGGTGTGTCCGGTGTCGTGAAAAGTGACGGCCTGCCGCGCCGTCACTCGTAGGTAAGAGGCCTGTGTCAGAAGCCTATCTGCTTGAAGTTGAGCGCGATTCTAGCATGGCTGATTTGAATCTGCAAGCCT
>JAUQXC010000150.1 GCA_030834825.1 Thermoflexales bacterium | reverse complement strand
TATTCTGGAAGAAAGCACGTTGGACTTCATGGCTTGCTTCATTAAATTTCGATCAAGCGCTGATAGAGGAATTAGACGATTGGCCATCCGCCTCTAACATCTCTTGGAGATAGGCCAACAACGTCGCCCAATCGCGACAATAACGCGCCTCATGGCTGAGGACGTGCTGCACCAGGCCACGCCATTCAGCCTGGCCTGGTCCCAGGTCTTCACGCCAGATGCGAACGATAAAGGACTGGGGACGAGCCTGAAACTCTGACAGATCGGGCACAGCCTCAGTCACGGGCAGGTAGCTCCACAAGACGCTCGAACAACCTACTGGATAACAGGATAGCACATCAAGCGTTGCTTAAGCGTTACTTGGGAAGAATCTGACTGGTGATTCAACCGGCGCACCAAATCTAGGTTCCTCACAAGGTTTCGTGAAACGATTCGAGGGATAAATGAAGCAGCGGCCCGCCACTGGATCGTCTGAGCATTCGCTTCAAGGAAGTCGACGGCCTCCGGCAGGGCTTGCTGCAATGGGTAGAAGAGCTTGCGCAGATTGGCGCGGGCGCGCACCTCAGGCAGATCGCGCCACAGGCTGAACGCGATCTGACGACGCGGCTGTGGGCAGCGTGGTGGAGGACCAGGTAAGCCAGCAGCGACTGCAAGCGCGGCGTATTGAGAGTCGTCAGGAGTGTGTTGCCGGAGAAGAGACGGAACCCACCAAGCAAATAAAGACGCAGTGGCAGAATCATAACCCAACCTTATAAACGGCCCCCGCACCAAACCCAGTAAGAAATGTTGTGATGGTAGTGAGAATCAACAGAAAAGGCAACTATGGCTTCATACCGCTTGGACTGTTTCCTCGAAAGAAATGGCGCGGGATTCTACGAAAGAATAAAGCTGGGTGCCACAACTGATTCAAATCAGGTGATGAATCGACGCAGCATCTAGCGAACGATTCCATTTCTGGTGCGGTGTCTGTTAAAGCAACGACCGTTATACCTTTCACGCAGGCCCAGGCTATCGCAGGCGCGGGCGCACGATCCACGAAACAATATACAACACCGCGCCAATCACATAGAGCGCGCTGATGCCCAAGGCGAGTGAGGCATACTCCAGCACACCGCCCACCGCCGACCCGAAGAAGTTAGAGCCAAAAACTCGGGTCACATCCGGGGCACGTTTGAGCGAAGCCGAAAAGATCATACTGGCAAAGAAAAGCGGTAATCCTGTCAGCAACACGGCACCCAATAACCGTTCTAGGCCACCCAGTGGCAGCAAGATGCGCAATGGCGTCAGCCAACCAAGCACCAGCGTGATCACTAATAAAATATACAAGCTGTTCAGATTCACGCGCTGTAAACGTGCCACAACCAGGTTAGCCAGCAGCACCATCACCAACACGGCCGAGACGGCGATAGAGTTGACGATCCAAGTTGAGCCAAACAGTAACGCCAACTCAGTGATGATCTTGAACTCGATCAGCAAAAACGCCGCGCCCAACAAAAAGAAGTGCCAATCTAAGCCACGCTCGGCGGTAAACGCCACACGCCAACTGCGCCAGGCGATAATGACCACAACGAGCAGGACGACCCAATAGGAAATGGGCACGTCACGTCGTTCCAAGTACAGGTACGGCCAATCGTCCGTTGCCACTGGGACTGGCGCTCCGCTGTCCACGGCTTCCATCGTGCAACCCTTTTGTACACACAAGGCTTGGACTTGATCAGGACTCAAAGTCGAGCCGGCCACGAAGAGATTCCAACGCGTGCGATTGACCAGCAGCTGATAAGGCGGTACACCAAATACCTCAGTGAGAATCTGCGAGATGCGTTGTTTAATGAAGGGGCGTTCGACGTTGAACGTCAGGGCAATCAGACCGCCTGGCGCTAAACGATCACGGGCTTGCTGCAAACTTTCAATCGTGTAAACAAAATTGTCGAGCCGTACGCTGCTCATACCCGAGAGCAGCGTCTGGGAATCGAGAATGCCAAAGACAATCATGTCGTAAGTTTGAGTGGTCTTCTCAAGATACGAACGGGCATCGTCGATGATGACGTGAACGCTAGGGGACGCGTAGGGCCGTTCGGGATGCAGCTGCAGCCCCAGCTGATGAATCATGGGATCAATTTCGACGGCATCGACCTGCTGCACGTCATGCCGCAAAGCGGCGGCAATATCATTGCCCAATCCAGATCCGACAATGAGAATCTTCTGCGGTTCCTTGAAAGCATAGGGTAGATTGTAGAGGTTGCGATACACGCCCAGAATATCGGCATATTCGGGATGTGCAGCTAGCTGCGCATCCGAGAGATTGACCGCGTCTTCATGCGCCACCTGATTGGCATACAGTTCATAACCGCTCTGAACAGGATCGCTGACAGGCACACCAGCCAGACGCAGCGGAAACACATTGATGCGATAATAGGGCGACCATAGCGTGGCCCCTTGTGACAAGGCCAACACGCCAACGATCACCACTGCGGCGGCAGCATTCACCGTCAAGCGACGCACCGAGTCGCGCAGAAAATACAGCAGCAAGACCAGGCCTAACCCGAACCACAACCAAGGAGAAGTCGACAGGTAGGAGAGGCCCGAGAACAACCAGATGCCCGCCAAACTTCCTAATAGGTTAACGACATAGGCTGATAACGGCGGCCGGCCAAGCATGAGTTTGCCTGTCAGTTGCCCCAACACAACAAACAGCAGCATGGTCAATATGAAAAACAACAACAGGATCAAGGCGAACACGATGACCGAGGCCACAACGGGCAGGTCAGATGCTCGCCAGATATATTCTGTTCCTTCAGGCACGATGATCGGCCGCAACCCTGTTTGCTGACTGACAATCAACACGACCGGCACATACAGCAAGAGCAGCGGCACAAACCAATCCCGGTAGTCACGCGTACGACGGGCAAAAGCAAACCCCACACCCAAGCCCATGAAGGCAGCCATCATCGTAAAATTCTTGAAATAGGAGAAGATGCGCACTTCTGCAGCTAACCAACGAACAATGAGCAATTCGAAGTATAAGCCGATGAGGCTAGCCAGAAACAGTTCAAAGTACTGACGACGGGCAGAGGTAGATGGAGTCATCATGAAGAGGTTACCTGTAAGTAAAAGGATAGTAGAGCCGAGCAGTCAGGAGTTATGGATGTTTCCGCCATTTGCCGCCGACCCGTCGTAGCAGGGGTACACCGACGCAACATGGCTAGGCCCCAACTGAGCAACAGGCTTTGTATCAAGCAATGACGACTGCTCGTCCACTTCAATCAGTTCACGCCCGCAATCTTACATCATTTTCCACTGAAAAGCCATATCCACGCGCTCGATCAATTGGCAAGTAGCCAAATGCTGACGGACCGATGGACGACGAGCGCTAAATTAAAATTAGGATTCCCGTCCTGAGGAATTGCGCTGCAACGCTATCCCACGAACCTGCCTCGCCCGCCGTCGAGATTGATCAAGCGGCAGGCAACACACCAGGCGAAACCACCTCATTCGCGCGGGATGGTTACTACCAGCCGGAGCATCTCTTCCAAGGCTAACGCCGGGAGTTCCACCCATGCCTTCGCCAAACTTCTTCAGCGAGCGACTGACGTGTAGCCAGCAGATTGCGCACCTAGCCCAGTTTTTCGGCGAGCTGAGTTCAATCTATTGAGTTGCTGGAGAGACTTCAATTGATCCGAGGATCCGCGCGGCTGGCCTGTCGCGCTGGAGCATCAGGTAAGCCAGCTACGACTGCAAGCGCGGTGGGTTGAGGATGATAACCGAGATCCCACCGGGCTTTTCCAGAGTCTGACGCGCCTTCCTGGGCAGGCGGCAGTGAAAAAGCCCGGTGACATCGGCTCGAATGGATTGGTTAGCGAAGGATTAACGGTAGATAGAGCTGCCTGGCAGCCGGGTCAGCATTGTTGGCAATCAGCGGCAAATACATGAGCCGCGGCGCGGCATTGACGTTGACGCTCAGCTGCGCTTGCACCGGAACCGCGCCGCCTGTCACGGTGGCGATCAACGTATAGGTTCCTGTGTAATCGCCCATGACCGCGACGGGCAACGACACCTGGCTGTGGGGGGGCAGTACAACTTGCGTGAAGGGCAGCGTCGCCGTCACATGCGCAACCGAGTTGAGCGCGACATCGAACGTCGTGTCGCTATTGCCCGTATTCTCGATCGTCAAGTCGGCCAGCCCCAGCGTCCCCGACACGATCAGCAGCGAATTCGGATTCCACTGTGCAACCGCCGCGCGCACCGTTTCGATCTGCACCTCGATCGAATCCTCATCACGTATCACATTGTTCGCCCGTGACTGAGCCAGCACACCCAGTAACCGCGATCCGGCCTGCGCCTGCGCAGTCGCCGTAGCAATCAGTTGGATCGTTTGCGCTTGACCACCAGCCAACGTCACACTCGCAGGTGACAATGAAGCCGTCGGACTCAACGGGCCGAACGCGCTGAGATCAAACGTATCGCTTTGTGCGCCGGCGTTGGTCACCTGCACTTGCCACGTTCCACTCGCGCCGGGAGCGATCGACGCCGGGCCGGAGAGAATGTCGATCTGCACACCTTGTGCG
>JAUQXC010000149.1 GCA_030834825.1 Thermoflexales bacterium | reverse complement strand
CAGCACGATGAGCACAAAGAAGCGATGCGGCCACGAGCGACCGTTCTGACGAACACGTTCGAACTCGCCGCGCGGCCGCAAGCGCCATACGCGCGCCATATCGCTTGCGCCTGGGGCGCGTTTACTGCTCTTTCCAGTTGATGCGCTTCGCACCCTGCGGCTGGGTGCTCAACCGATAGCGTCCCTTGGCACGGCGAGCCTGCAACACCTTGCGGCCGCCCTTGGTGGCCATGCGTGCGCGGAAGCCGTGCGTCCGGGCGCGGCGGCGCTTGCGTGGTTGAAATGTACGCTTCGTCATGCTATATCTCTCCTAAGACAAGAGGTTATCTCACAAAAGTATGTCCGGCCTTAACTGCGCCGGACATGCGAACTGCTGTCAATTGCAAGCGGAGGCGATTATAACTGATGTATCACGTCTGGTCAAATGATCGTAGCAGCAGAAATCAGCTGGCTGTCTTTCCGATCCTGCGTCGAGCAATCCGGTTCGGGAACTGCCGGGCGGGGCCGTTCTACTCCCGCACGATGTCGGCGCCGAGCGCCTGCAGTTTCTCCTCAATGTGCTCGTAACCGCGATCAATCTGGCCGATGTTGCGGATGACACTTTGTCCCTGTGCACACAGGGCCGCTGAGAGAAGCGCCATGCCTGCCCGAATGTCCGGGCTTTCCAGGCGCTCGCCGTGCAGCCAGCTGGGGCCTTGCACGATGCACCGATGCGGATCGCACAAGACGATGCGTGCTCCCATGCCGATGAGTTTATCGACGAAGTAAAGCCGGCTCTCGAACATCTTTTCGTGAATGAGCACCGACCCGACTGCTTGGGTGGCGACGACAATGGCGGTGCTCATCATATCGGCGGGAAAGGCGGGCCATGGGGCATCATCGATTTTGGGAATAGCGCCGCCCAGATCGGGCACCACGGTCAATGACTGGCCATGCGGCACCAGTACGTCTTCACCTTGCGCCGTGAATTTGATGCCGAGCCGTTCAAACACTAAGCGGATCATCCCCAGGTGCTGCGGCGCTGCCTGGCGAATGGTGATCTCGCCGCCGGTGATGGCCGCCACCCCGATGAAAGATCCAATCTCTAAATAATCCGGCCCGATGGTAAATTCTGCCCCGTGCAGGGAATCTACGCCCTGAATGAAGAGGGTATTGGAACCAATCCCTTCGATGCGGGCGCCCATCAGGTTAAGCAGCTCGCACAATTCTTGCACATGGGGTTCAGAAGCGGCATTGCGAGAGATCGTGGTGCCTTTCGCCAGCACGGCTGCCATGATTGCATTCTCGGTGCCGGTCACACTGGCCTCATCCAAGAGGATGTCTTGCCCCACTAATTCGGTGGCGCGCACGGTGAACTCACCATTGATCTGGACCTGGGCGCCCAATTGGCTGAAGGCCAGGAAGTGAGTGTCCACGCGGCGACGTCCAATGACATCGCCACCCGGTGGAGGCAGCTCCACTTGCTTGAGCCGCGCCAGCATGGGACCGGCCAGCAAGATCGAGGCGCGAATGTCGCGGCACAGGTCCGGATCGAGTTGGGTCGTGTGCACATTTTTTGCCTGTAATCGGAAAGTGTGCCGCGCGAGTTCGGTGATCTCCACGCCCAGCGCCGCCAACAGTTGCAGCATGGTATCCACATCACGAATGCGGGGAACATTGTGGAGCACAACGGGTTGATCGGTCAAAAGCGTAGCTGCCAAAAGCGGGAGGGCGGCGTTCTTATTGCCGCTGGGGGTGACCGTCCCAACAAGGGGCCGGCCACCGCGGATGACGAACTGAGCCATAGGATTATCTTATCTCCGGGAGTCGAGCACGACGCTCAGTGCCGCAGCACTGAACCTGCGTCATGCTCTGCAGTTTGGGTTCGTGAGCATTTTACCAAACCCCGATCGGTGCTGCAAACCGATCGGGCAGTGGGTGACCGACGATTCCCCTCCGAATTCTGAAACTGGGCTCTGCCAGCAGAGTCAAAAAATGCGGGTTTTACAGGGAAAATCGGGCACAAATCCAACCAGGAACCCTCGCACAACAGTTCTGGTTATGGTACAATACAACCTTGTGGAACGTAAACCTGGACCGTCTGTTACCGTTCGAACGCCTCCCCCGTTGGGCGTCATTGATGCCCTCAGTGCTGGCTTGGATGCTGTACTGCGGCATCCCTGGTTGCTGTTGGTCCCGTTGGTCTTGGACCTGTTTTTGTGGATCGGGCCGCGGATCCAGGCGCCCAACCTCTATCGCTCCGTGGAACCGACCTTGCGCCAGATGACGACAGAGATGACTTCGTCTGAGGGGCGTTTTGCGGCGCAGGAGTTGGGTAAGGCCGTCGATCGTTTCTTCACGCAGTACAATTTGTTCGCGTGGTTGAGCGCCGGGTTGGTGGGTGTGCCGGTCGTTAACAGCAGCATCGATGCCACGTTAAGATTGGTGACGGGCAGTCCGCCGATCGTGTGGCAAGTGGACGGTTTTGACAGTTACTTGCTGGTGCTGCTGGTCTTGACCAGCAGCGGCCTGTTTATCTCGGCTTTGTTCTGGACCGGGCTGGGCGGATACGTGCGGCGTGAGCAGCTACAGGCGGCGCGCTGGCTTCAGCAGAGTTTCCAACTGTGGAAACAGCTGCTTTTGTTGCTGGCGATCGTCATCGGCCTGGCCGTGATGGCGATCTTTCCCTTATCGATAGTGATGTTGACAATCGGCGCCTTCAGCCCCGCACTCGCTTCATTCGTGCCGTTGTTGGCCATGGGCCTGGCTGCCTGGATCGTCCTGGTGTGTGTGTTCACACCGCATGGTTTGGTCTTGCAGCATATGTCACTCAGCCGCGCCATTGGCACCAGCATCTTGATTGTGCGCACGAACTTCACGCCCACGGCGGGCCTGGTGGTGATCTTCATCGCCATTTCGTTTGGCATGGGACTCATCTGGGAGGGTGTGGCCGCCGATTCGTGGCTGCGGTTGATTACCATGGTGGGCAACGCCATCATCGGCACCGGGTTGGTGGTCGCTTCGCTGTTGTTCTATCAGAATCGGATCACCATTTTGTTTGAAAGTCATCATTGGCCGTTACCGGCTGGACGTTAGAGGAGAAATGCTGTGGCTGAAGGAACAAAAACAACCAATTACGATGCCAGTCAGATTCAAGTGTTGGAGGGGCTGGAGGCAGTGCGCCGTCGCCCCGGCATGTACATCGGCAGCACGGACATTCGCGGCTTACACCACCTGGTCTACGAAGTCGTCGACAACGCGATCGACGAAGCATTGGCGGGTGAAGCCGATCGGATTGTGGTGACGATCCACAAGGACCTGAGCGTGTCCGTGCGGGATAACGGGCGCGGCATTCCGATCGGCCCGCATCCTACTCAAAAGGATGCCAATGGCAAGCCGATGGATGCGGTGGAAGTCGTCATGACCATTTTGCATGCCGGCGGCAAGTTTGGCGGCAGCGGCTACAAGGTGGCCTCCGGTCTGCACGGCGTGGGCGTCAGTGCGGTCAATGCCCTGAGTGCTTCCATGCTGACGACCGTGCGGCGTGATGGCAAAGAGTGGCGGCAGGAATATCAGCGCGGCAAGCCCACCGGGCCGGTGAAGCTGGTGGGCAAAGTCCCCAAAGACGATCCCTGGCAGCGTGGCACACAGCAGCACTTTGTGGCGGATGACACCATCTTTAAAGAAGAGATCGATTATAAGTACGATACGCTGGTGCAGCGTTTCCGCGAGATGGCGTTTTTGATCCGGGCGTTGACGATCACTTTCCTGGACGAGCGGGATGATCGTGAGACGTCGTTCCACTTTGAGGGCGGCGTCAAATCGTTTGTGCGTTATCTTAACAAGAGCCGCACCGTGCTGCATCCGCCCGTCTACACTGAGAAACAGATGAACGGCACCAACGTGGAAGCGGCGATTCAGTACACGGATACCTACACGGAATCGGTCTATGCCTTTGCGAACAATATCAACACGGTCGATGGGGGCACACATCTCACCGGTTTCAAATCGGCGTTGACACGTACGCTGAACGATTACGCCCGCAAGGCCGGCTTGCTCAAGGATTCTGATCCCAACTTTAGCGGCGACGATGTGCGCGAAGGGTTGACGGCCATCATCTCGATCAAGCTGCAAGACCCGCAGTTCGAGTCGCAGACCAAATCGAAGTTGGGCAATGCCGAAGTGAAAGGGCAGGTTGAAAGTGTGGTGGCTGAATCTTTGTCGGCCTTTCTGGAAGAGAATCCGCGCGAGGCCAAAGCCATCATCACGAAATGCCTGACGGCTTCACGCGCGCGTGAGGCAGCGCGACAGGCGCGCGATCTGGTCATCCGCAAATCGGCGCTGGAGTCGTTGACCCTGCCCGGCAAACTGGCCGATTGTTCCGAGCGTGATCCGGCGAAGTGCGAGATCTATATCGTCGAGGGTGACAGCGCGGGTGGCTCGGCCAAGCAGGGACGCGATCGGCATTTCCAGGCTATTCTGCCGCTGCGCGGCAAGATCCTCAATACCGAGCGCGCGCGCATGGACAAGATTCTGGCCAATAACGAAGTGAAGTCATTGATCAGCGCGTTGGGCTGCGGCATCGGCGATCAGTTCGACGTGGGCAAGCTGCGTTACCATCGCACCATCATCATGACCGACGCCGACGTGGACGGCAGCCACATTCGCACACTGTTGCTGACGTTCTTCTTCCGTTACATGCCGCAGCTGATCGAGAACGGGCACTTGTACATCGCGCAGCCACCGCTGTATCGCCTGGAATCCAAGAAGATCGGGATACAGTACGTTTATACGGATGCCGACAAAGACGTTGCTCTCAAACCCTTGGGGAGTGACAAGGTCACGATTCAGCGCTACAAAGGTCTGGGTGAGATGAACCCCGAGCAGCTGTGGGAGACGACGTTGAATCCGGATAACCGCACGTTGCTGCAAGTGACCGTCGAGGATGCGACGGCGGCGGATCGAACTTTCGACATGCTGATGGGCGATGAAGTCCCACCACGCAAGCGCTTCATTCAAACCCATGCGAAGGAAGTTCGGAATCTGGATGTTTAGAGTTTGGGAAGAGTAGGAAACAGAAGTGAGCGGTAATCGCCCACTCGTCACTGTTGCGCAATTTGTT
>JAUQXC010000015.1 GCA_030834825.1 Thermoflexales bacterium | reverse complement strand
TGTCACGTCCCACCCATGACATTTGTCGCATTTGAAAGTACTTGTGGCTTAACCATTTCTCGGCGATTTCAGCGGGCAATTCTCGTAACCTATTCGTAACGGTAGATTCTGTTTCGCTCAAATTTCCTGCAAACCGCGAGGATTCCAGCAGGGTCAAATCTCCGCTCTTTGCCCGTGTCCGCCGCGCCAGCGTGCCGCCAGGCTCCGGGGGAGCCTGGGTACGGCAAAGCGGCGGTCGAAGATGCCGCATGCTTCTGGCGGCGCGCTGGGCGTCGCCGCGAAGAATCCAGAGGTGTGATGAGGTGGCGAGTGGTTGCATCCATGCTGGTCGGTGGGCGATTGCCTGAGCGAGTGTTTCAGCGTCCGTGCTGTACTGCGCGATGCTGCAAGACTGCAAGAGCGTCAGCTGATCCATGGTAGAACTTTTCCTTGCGCTGTGTCCATAAAAAGTGGTACTTTGTGCTTATGAGCGATGAAATCCTAGAAACCAACGAAGACAAGGTGCGGGCGGTGTTCAAAGCCCGGTTTAGCCAGAACATCTCGCTGTCCAAGGCGTTCGAGAAAACTAACGTAGCCAGTTCGACGTTCTACAACGTGCCGGAGGAGGTGCGCCTACACATCGCCGACGAAGTGCGCGCCGAGATTGTTAAGAACCGCGAAGAAGACGAGAGCGCTCAGGAGCTTGCCCGGCAGCAAATGCTGTTGGATTTACGGCGTGAATTCACCGATGCGGCCAGGGAAGCACTCAACGAGCTGCGGAACGTGATGAAGAATGCTCAGTCCGATTTCGTGCGTGAGAAGGCGGCGGTGGATCTCTTGAACTTCGTCGAGCGAAACTTCGAGGGTGAGGCCAGGCGGGGCGGTGATGACGACGGCCAGAGGCAACTCCCAGCCCCAACCGTCAACGTCATGATGCCGATCATAGCGATGCCGATGCCGGCGCAGTTGCAGCCGGTGAGTCAGTTCACGGTCGTTTCGGCTGCGGGCGAAGAGCGGCAGATTGGCGAGCCGGTGCTGGAAGGCGAGTTCACCGAGAATAAGTAGACCTCTTCGCGGAAGTATGCTTCGAGGCTGTTCGGTTCCGGTCCCCAGCGAATGGTGTAGAAGCAGTGGAATTGCTCGACCGGGCCGCATTCGCCATAGTGCGGACGGCCGGGATCGGTGACGATGGCGTAGTCCATGGAATCTCCTGAAATGAAACGAGTGTACTCGTTCAAGGTACACTCGTTTGGTTTGCTGTATTCGTTTTTCGCGGCGAAAAATGCGCCGTGAAACATCCCTAGCGGTGGATGTTGGTGGCGATCATTCTACTTCTTCATTTCTTGGCAAAAATGAACCATCCCAAAATCTTCATACACCATCATTGGCGTGCGCTCTGCAACCAGACTGTCTATCCCGGAAGAACGCCCGTTTTTTTGTAAATGTAACTCGTCACCGCGTCCGCCGGGGAAATAGAATTGGGGACAATGTCCACATGCTCTCCATCTTGAAAAGATAGTCTCAAGCTGCCCCCCACCCGGATGCCTTCTACTTTCCCGGTTCCTCGTACCAGCTTTCGCAAATCTTTCCACAGCAGCCGAGTCCCATTTCGTTTGGTAATCCCCTCATCGTCAATCAGCCGGGGATAATTGAGCGTCTGGAACCACAAGAAAAACACAAACCCACCAAAGACGACGAGATTTAGAAGAACCAAAGGCCAAAGGACGGACCTTGATGAAATGATTCCCACCGCCATACACAACGAGGGAAATAGGACTGCCGTCACAAGAAGCGCTTTGAGCTTTTTGCTTAGTCCGACTTTCAAATAGGTTGGCGACATAGACACCTCACAATTGGATGGAAACGCACTGAACCCTTTAGGTTGCTAGCTTTAGATCATCTTTGACGGTAACCGGGCAGATTGAAGAAAGTATAGATCGATCAGATAGAAGGGGCAAACGAGGAAAACACCCCCGAATCGTCACCGGCGCGTTTGTCATCAATCCTCTTTTTCGCGGCGAAAAACTGTTGCGCGGTGTGCTTCCCTCATCTTCGCAGAGTGTCGCCCCTTGTCAGCCTACCAGAGCGATGATATAACGAGGGCGCACACGACCTTTCGATCACTATCCCATCACCATGGCTAAATCTCGCTCATCCTCAACACACTCCCGCACGAAGACCCCAGACCCACGTGCGAAGACGCCAGCGGACTACCGGGCCTTGGCTAAAACACGCGGTCTCAAGTGGGTCGGACCGACAGTGACAAGCTGCTTGACTAAAACGACTTGGCAGTGTGCGCGTAGGCACCGTTTTCAAACGACTTACCATTCCATTCAGCAAGGAACGGTCTGTCCCGTCTGTTCTGGCAGACAACGCAAGACCCCAGAGGACTATCGCCAGATGGCGGCAAAGCGCGGCTGGCGGTGGTTGGGGCCCGAAGTCACGAACGTGATGACCAAGACCCGCTGGCGGTGCTCGTTGGGACATGAGTGGTTGATGTACTATAACGACATTCTGCAAGGGCATGGCTGCCCGATCTGCAACGGCGGGCGGAGGACCCCTGCTCACTATCACCAATTGGCGATTGAATGTGGTCTGCGTTGGTTGGGGCCGGAAGTGCCCAACGTGCGGACGGAAACCCGTTGGCGGTGTTCACGCGGCCATAGGTGGGCGACCACCTACAACGCCATCCAGCAAGGGCGTGGGTGCCCAGTTTGTCGCAAGAAGCAAAAGTGAAGCGGCTCCCGCTGATGTTGGTGATGGTAGTTGAGTTGCCGGCTTCGGCAGATGAGGCGGGTTCTGGCTGAGGATTGTCGGGCATTGTGGTTGCGCCTGACAGTCACCGCTTGCACTACCAGCAAAGCGGGATTTTCGAACTATTGCATCTTGTTGGCGGAGTGTCGCCGCTTGCCCACTGTGTCGGATATATGCTATTATCCGCACGTCGGATAAAATCCGAATAGGCGGATTATCCAACAAAGTTCGTTGGATAATTCATGGTTGTGTTGATGTGTGTAACTAGGCTGCTGGTGCTACAATAAAGTTAACGTTGCGGAGCATACCCGCCCAAGTCAAGTGAGAAGGCACCTTCTCCACGTTGGCGCAAGTGAGACCGCCATGCTTTATGAAATCAGGGAGAAAAACGGGCGCTTCAACCTGTTCTTGAGAAAGAAGAATGGGATGAAGTTCAAGAAGTCGTTTTCTGATCGGCAACACGCTGAACGGTTCGTTAAAGATTATCTCCGGCTATGCTGTGTTGTTTGTAAGCAAAAGGGACTGGTCTATAAAACGCGCGGCACGGGCGGAATGTATGGAGGAGGGAATAGAAGGAACACAGCGAGAGGCCGCGCCCCTGCTGGCAGCGTCGTGGTCTGTCCAGAATGTCGAGCCAAGCATCTGGTGGAGTATGAGAGCCGCGAAGTCCAGAGTTGGTTTTACGACAAAGAAGGGCGGCATAGTTATACTGCCACAGTGAAGGATTTGGTTCTCAGCCCTACCGCCGATGAGCGCCAGGCATCAACACAACAAGCCAATGACCCCGACCCGCGTCAGCGCGGCTTTTAAAATCAACCATCCCTGCGGGCGGGTGATTGGCGGCGGTAGGCCGCGGATGGTGATGATTAATCCTTTGGTGAAGAAACGCAAACTGTATGCAGGATAGATGCGATTGTGCTCCGTAGTGGTCTGCGGCTCAAATCCTCCCGCCCCTCATGCGATCCGATTCACCATAGCAAAACGCCCGACCTACACATGGAGCGGGCGTTTTGCTTCACCGTGCGATTCAGTGCACACTCCCTTCAAGGTTCAGAATCATGTCTGAAATCGCCCCTAGCCTTACCGATACACCAAGCAAGCCGAGACGACGCAAGTGGGCGTTGGCGCTTGTGGTTATCTTCGCGGCTGTTTTCCTTCACTGGTTACTGTTTCAATGGCAAGAGGTTGTGCCGGGCGTAATTGCTCGCCCAGTGGGACCGTGCGACGTGGAGTGGTTCGAAAACTGGGGTGGCGCAATCGTGATCGCGTGCTCCCGCACCGATCTGATCAAGGTGTGGCCTCTGCCTGTGCAGCAGCCGTGGTATGAAGACCCGTTCTATCCGCCGAGCACGGCGAAAGTTAGCTAGGCTGCGCTGGCCGTTCGTCGCCTCGTTTTTGCCATCGGTCAACTGATGCTATACTACCCCGTAATAAAATCGCCCCACGCTGAGCGACAATATGACAGCACTTACTCCGCAATCTTTTGTTGCCAAATGGCGTCACGTCGAGCTCAAAGAACGCTCCGCTTGCCAGGAGCATTTCATCGATCTATGCCGCCTCATCAATCACCCCACGCCGGTCGAGGCTGATCCCGCTGGCACGTCATTCACTTTCGAGGCTGGCGTTGATAAGCAGCACGGCGGTCATGGCTTCGCCGATGTCTGGAAAAAAGGCTTCTTCGGTTGGGAATACAAGGGCAAACACGCCAATCTCGACAAAGCCTACGATCAACTGCTGCAATATCGATCTGACTTACAGAACCCTCCGCTGTTGGTCGTGTGCGATATGGATCGGATCGTCGTCCACACCAATTTCACCAACACAGTCCACAAAGCATATACCATCACCGCCGACGATCTCTTAACGGTCGATGGTCTACGGCAGTTGCGTGCCATCTTCCACACGCCGGACTTCTTCAAGGTTGCACAGACTACCGAGCAAGTGACCAAAGCAGCCGCCACGGAGTTTGCGCACCTCGCGGAACTATTGCGTAAATATGGCACTCCTCCGCAAGACGCTGCCCATTTCTTGATTCGCTGCCTCTTTTGCCTGTTCTCAGAAGATGTCGGCCTACTGCCAAATCGCGTCTTCACGCGCATCATGACTCAGGCACGCAAACAGCCAAAGAGTTTTGCCCCGCAAGTGAAACAACTCTTTCAGACAATGGCAACGGGTGGCTACTTTGGGGCGGATGAGATCAGTTATTTCGACGGTCGCCTATTCGACAATGCCGATGTGTTGGAACTGGACACTGATAGCCTGGACATTCTGCGTCGTGTTAATGAACTCGATTGGTCCAGCATTGAGCCGTCGATCTTCGGTACATTATTCGTGCGCAGCCTCGACCCGGCCAAGCGTTCGCAGTTGGGCGCACAGTACACCAGCAAAGAGGACATTCTGTTGATCCTTGAGCCGGTGCTGATGGCGCCGCTGCGCCGCAAATGGGCCGAGATCCAACAACAGGCTAACGACTTAGCCGCACAACGCAAGGCGGCGACAGGTGCGAAGAAAACTAAACTCGACAAGCAGTTGCGCGATCTCTTAATTGGCTTTGCGACTGAACTCGCTACCATCTCGGTACTCGATCCTGCATGCGGCAGCGGCAACTTCCTGTATCTTGCGCTGGTGTTGCTGCTCGACCTGTGGAAAGAAGTCTCTAACTTCATGGCCGAGTTGGACTTTCCTCGCCTTATGCCTACGCCTGATGTCGCGCCGTCGCCATTGCAACTGCATGGCATCGAGAAAGACGAGTACGCGCACGAACTAGCGCAGACCACCATCTGGATCGGCTACATTCAGTGGTTCGTTCAAAACGGCTTTGGTTTCCCGCCTGAGCCGATCTTGAAGCCGATTGATACTGTCTCGCAGATGGACGCCATTCTTGCCTTTGACAAAAAGGGTAAACCGATTGAGCCGGAATGGCCCAAGGCCGATGTCATTGTCGGCAATCCACCGTTCGTAGGCGATCGGAAGATGCGTCGCGAACTCGGCGACGCATACGTTGATGCTTTGCGATCTCTGTATGCAGATCGTATTCCCGGCGGAAGTGATCTTGTCTGCTACTGGTTTGAGAAGGCGCGGGGCATGATCGAGTCTGGCGTTATGCAGAGAGTTGGACTGCTCGCAACGCAAGGTATTCGTGGTGGACTGAATCGAACAGTGCTGGATCGCATCAAGCAAACAGGAGGTATTTTCTTTGCTGAATCTGATCGGGACTGGGTTCTCGACGGTGCCATAGTTCATGTTGCGATGATAGGATTTGATGAAGGAACAGAAAAAATATGCGTTTTAGACGGTAAGCAAGTTGGCAATATCAACTCTGATTTGTCAAGCGCGGCCGATCTAACAGCAGCGAAATCATTGACCGAGAATGCGAGACTGAGTTTCATTGGCACCCAGAAGTCAGGGCCATTTGACCTGACTGAATCACAAGCTAAAGAAATGCTTTCTGCGAGAGGGAATCCTAATAAGCGCCCAAATAGTGATGTCGTTAAACCGTGGATAAATGCAATTGATGTGACACAGAATCCACGGCACATGTGGATCATAGATTTCGGGCCAGATATGCCACTTACCGAAGCGGCCAAATATGAAATGCCTTTTGAATATGTGAAAAAGCACGTCAAGCCAGTACGGGATAAAGTGCGCAGAGCGGCGCATCGTAAGAAGTGGTGGCTATTTCGAGATACCCGGCCTGGAATGCGCAGGGCTATCGCACCTTTGTCGCGATATATTGTGACACCAATGGTGTCGAAGCATCGCGTATTTGCATGGCAACCCACGAATGTCGTGCCTGAAAATCTTGTGATCGCTATTGTGCGAGATGACGATTACTTCTTTGGCGTACTTCATTCCAAAATCCATGAACTTTGGTCACGTCGCAAGGCAACGCAATTGCGAGAAGCAGAAAGCGGAACACGTTACACGCCCACTTCTACCTTTGAAACTTTCCCTTCCCATGGCCTCCGGGCAAGGAGCCTAAGAACGATCCGCGTGTGAAAGCCATAGCTCAAGCCACAAAAGAATTGGTCGAACAGCGTGACACTCGGCTTAATCCGCCGGGTGCGAGTGAATCTGATCTGAAGAAACTAACACTGACCAATATCTATAACCAGCGTCCAGCTTGGCTGGACAACGCACACAAGAAACTGGACGCTGCGGTATTCGCCGCCTACGGCTGGCCAGTCGATCTCAACGATGATGATATTCTGGCGCGGTTGCTGGCGTTGAATTTGGAGAGAGCGGGACAATCTTAGTTCGGAGTGATCGATGATTACTCTACCTCAACTTCCTGTCGGTGACATGCTTGTTATTGCCGGAGATTTCGTCTTCATGGTGTGGTTCCTGTTGATTTTCCCCGCCTTAGTAGCACGCCGACACGCTTTGGCAAAAGCCCTCACAACGTGGATCGTGGTCTTTGTCGTTTGGATTTTTATCTCTGTGGTTCCCTACTCGGACCCCCGCATGTCAAAAGCGCTACGCCTGATTCCTGAACCGTGGAACACCTACTTGTTCTTTGGTGTGGGACTGTTGCTATGGGTGGCTTGGTTTGTTCGCAGGCAGCGTAGAAGTGCTGGACGGACGTAATACCTCTCCGTCAGAAGGGGAAATTCATGCCCATAATGTTCAATACGATCTTACTCGATGCGGGCTTTAATTTGGGTGGTGTCCGTCTTCTCCGCCACAAGGACAGACGTGCCGCGAAGGGGCGTACCCCATATGAATTATGGCGTGATGATCGCCAACAATTCGACCTGTACCAATCGACTCAAAGTATAAAAAACGGGAGCAGGCTCAACGCGCCCTATTGGGCATCATTTGTAGGCACGCCCGGCGATGAGACGTTGTTTGTTGGAATCTATGAGGTGAAGAATCAAAGATTGTTGGAACAAGACACCCCAAAGCCTCATATGGACGGCGCGGACGAAGCGGGCAGTTGTCATGTCTACGATATTACGCTAGAACACAGACTCGGTGACTTGGCGGGCAAGCTGCTCATAGATTGGGGGCCAGGGGATCGCGCTTGGATTCAACGTGCCGACCAACAGAACAAGCAGATCATAGAGTTACGCACTGCGTTTAGGGAACCGGAATTTCCCGGTTTTCTTAATTTCGTTGGGTCACTCTCAGGACTAGACAAACTCCCCAAGAGCTGGATAGCTGTACTCCAGTCCTCAAAAGGGGTCTACTTGCTCACATGCCCCAAAACGAAGGAGCAGTATGTTGATTCAGCCTATGGCGAGGGAGGCTTTTGGTGTCGCTGGCAGATCCATGCGCAAACAGGCTACGGTGATGCCGTAGCGCTCAAGAGTCGCGATCCTAGTGACTATCAAGTGTCGATCTTGGAAGTTGCGGGAACCGCTTCAACATCTGATGACATTCTAAGAATGGAAAGCCGGTGGAAGTTAAAGCTGCAAAGCCGAGAAATGGGGTTGAATCGAAACTGATCGCCGTCCCCCGGCGTGCAGCCTGTGTTGCGTCTAACGAATGGGTGAAAAGCCATGCCAAGCATATCTGATGCCATTGCCGCAATCAAATCAGGCCGCGGAGACGAAGCCCGCGCTATACTGACGCAAATACTGTTGCTCGATCAGAGAAATGTAACGGCGTTACTATGGATGACCGAAGTAGCAGAGACAGCAGAAGATCGTCGCAAATATCTGAGACGCATTTTAGAGATTGATCCCAACAACTCTACAGCACGCAAGGGTATTCAACTTTTGGAGTCAACTTTACCAAAAACTGATGAGGAACCGCTGTGGATGTCTAGAGCGACTTTGACGGGCATTCAACCGCTTACTCCTCAAAATAATACTACAGTAAATGAGGTAACATATTATGCCGACGAGATCGTGGCAATTACAAACGCTCGCGCTATATTTCGAGGTAAGACATACTCACTAGCCAATATAACATCAGTTGAAATGGGGCTAAACCCTCCTGAGAATCAAGGATGTGCAGCAGTGGCTCTTCTAGCAGGATGCGTTCTTGTTCTTATGGGAATTGGATATATTGGTGGGCCTGAAGGATCGAGTATCCTAGGGTATTTCGCCATTGGAGCATTGGCGCTCTTTTTTGGAATAGCCATACTTCGTAACAATAAAGCAAACTATGTTGTCAAGGTTAGTAGTGCATCCGGTGAATCGAACGCTCTGGCGTCACCCGACCAACAATACATTCAGAAAATAGTTGATGCCGTAAATGATGCGATAGTGAAGCGCGGGTGAGATAAGGTGAACTTCATTCTCAAGACACCAAAAACACCTTTCTTAAAGTGCATTGGTCCTTGCCGTGAAGATTGGTATTGTCCGGGTCAAAGCCATTTGGTTTTGCCAACAGCGGCGTGATCACGGGTAGCCTCATGATCATCCTCGGCGCGGATATATTGATTGCGGGGCTGCTGGCCTTGAAGTAGGCAACTTAAAATAGAATTGCCCGACGCCGCGTCAGGTAATTAAAGTAGTGATCAGGATTCAAAAACGGCGCAACAGGATTAGTTCTTTTTCCGCAGGCCGGATCCGCCGCATGCCTGGCAATTGCCTGACCCACTGCATTGCGGACACGTCACGATTTTTCCTCCGCTTACAATATTTCCACCTTGCGATACTTGCCCATCGCCATTACATTTTGAGCAGCGTCCTGTACCACCACATCGAGGACAATTATCGTCGCTAGACATTTTTCTCCTTTCTAGTACGATTAGTTGATGAGATTCAACAGGCAACTGAACTTGATTACATCCAACAGAGTTGGCAAAGCGACACATGTTTGTCAGTTCGAATGCGACGTGCTTAAAGCACACTCTTAGTCTACGGGCTGTGGTCTAAGGTGTCAATTAGGAGAAATAGACACTTACACCACAGGCGTGTAGATCAGGATAGTTGTCATGCTTCTGCCCCTGCAGTAAATCATATAGATGAGCAGATGACAGTGTTGTCCAGGGTCTTGGACCGGGTGCTCGAATCCTCAATTTCCCTCTTGACACAGATCGCGGATAATGCTACTATTTACAAGTATTACAGTCCCAAGGAGTTGCCCATGCCAGGACCCAAGAAGCCAGCAGCCCCGAAGGAAGAGAGGGAAGGCTTCACGACGCTACAAGTTCCAGTAGCGATCAAGATGGTCTTGAAAAGAGAACAAACCGCAGAGTTGGAAGAAAGCGGTAAGTTCAAGAGCATGCACAAGATTGTCGCTGAAGCGTTGGCCGATCACTTCGAGAGCAAACCGGAGTACATCAAGATACTAAAAGAGGCTGGACTACTGGAGTAACTTTTCGCGGCGAAAAAACGCTGCTAAGACGGCCCCGCCCGGTGCGCTAACACCAAAGCGGAGCCTAACCCAACCGACACTGCGCAAACAGTGCGGCCAGGCTGGCGTGTATTTTAGCATGCTGCCTCTTGAGTGCCAAACTGCGTTTGTCGGTTCGGCACTTTTTGTTTTCAGGAGAGCATCATGGCTTCATCAGCCTCAAAAATGGTAATTGACGGTGAAATCTTTCAAGCCATCCGCGAAGGGCGCGGCGATCTCAGTCATGCCAGTCCAGCACTGCGCATCGCGGCGAGGGAAATTGGGTTTGGCGTCTCGCGCAAGCGCGGTTTCTTCGAGCGGTTGTTCGGCGGCGATCATCGAGACTCGTGGGATGGGGCCGAGTTGAAGATGGCCGAGATCCTGGTGAAGATGGAGAACGACCGAGCGAATCATGCACGCGCCATGGAAGCGCACGACAAGTGGGTGGCCAAGACCAGGCTACAGAATGTGCCGGTGCATTATCACCTGATTTCGGCAAGTTCTAACGGTCATTCTTACAGCGACGGTCGCGGCAACATCATTCACTACAACGCGAAT